>DASXYO010000207.1:0-15281 GCA_036502465.1 Chthoniobacterales bacterium | reverse complement strand
TGCCGGCCGGTGCCTTTGCAGGTGTGCCACTTGTGGATGGTGGTGTCGAACTGCATCCCCGGGTCGCCGCAGATGTGGGTGCCCTCGGCGATTTTGCGCAGGAGGGTGCGCGCTTCCTTGCGATCGCAGGGCGATCCGTCGCGGACCCGGCGGGTCCACCATTCGCGATCCTCGACCGCGGCGTTCATGAACTCGTCGCTCACGCGAACGCTCAGGTTTTCGTTTTGATACATGACGGAGCCGTAGGCGTCGCCGTTGTAGCTGCCGTCGTAGCCTTGCTCGATGAGGGCCCAGGCTTTCTTCTCTTCTTTTTGTTTCGCATCGATGAATTCCTCGATGTCGGGGTGCCAATCCTTGAGGGTGTTCATCTTGGCGGCGCGTCGGGTTTTGCCGCCGCTCTTCACGACGTTGGCGACCTGGTCGTAAACCTTGAGGAAGGAGAGAGGTCCGCTCGGTTTGCCGCCGCCGCTCAGTTTCTCGCGCGTGCTGCGCAGGCTGGAAAGGTCGGTGCCGGTGCCGCTGCCGTATTTGAAGAGCATGGCCTCGCTCATTGCGAGTTCCATGATGTCTTCCATCGTGTCCTCGACCGATTGGATGAAGCAGGCGCTGCCCTGCGGATATTCGTACTGGGTCGCGGCGCGCTCGGCCTGCTTGGTCTCGCGATTGTAGAAATAATTGCCGACGCCGGCGTCTTTCCCGATGCCGTATTGATGATAGAGCCCGACGTTGAACCAAACGGGGCTGTTGAAGGCGCCGTGTTGATTGGCGCAGAGCCAGGTCAATTCGTCGTAGAAAATCTCCGCCGTTTTCGCGTCGGCGAAATAGCCGTCGGCCATCCCGCAATCGGTGATGGTGCGGGTGACGCGGTGGATCAATTGCCTAACGGACGTCTCGCGGCCGCCTTTGTGCGGGTCGGTGCCGTTGGCGATGTCGCCGTAGAAATATTTGGAGACGGCGATCTTGGTCGCGAGCGGGCTCCAGCTTTTCGGGACTTCGATGTTCTCCTGCTTGAAGATCACCTTGGCGCTGTCGTCGGTGATCTCGGCGGTGCGGCGCTCCCACTCGAGCTGCTCAAACGGCCCGACCTTCGCGTCGCTGAAAACCCGCTCGAAACGCAAGCCGCGTTTCTTTTTCCGGGCGGATTTGGGGCGACGGGAAAGTGATTTGCGATTTTTGACGAGCGTGTTGGGCTGAAGGCCGGGTTTGAGTTGGATCATGGTCGGTTCGGTTAAGGCGGTTCGGGTTTGTGAATAAAGGTGAATGAGCCTCTGAGGCCGGCCCGTGAACATCCTGTGTATAACGCCTAACAACAGGATGTTGGGGATGGCATCAGCGTGACCACCATATGCGGCCACTTTGGATGCTCGATCAAGAACTTTATTGTAACATTTTTTTCGGGTTCGGAATAGCCCTCGTGGCAATAAATTCGGCGCATTGGTAGGCCGCGGGAATGAGCGCCCCCGGCGGAAGATTCCGGCCCTGAATCAGCTCGCGGAGCGCCCCTGTCCCATGCCTTCAACGCGCCCTCGCGGCTTGTTGGTCGCAGACGGTTGACTTTTGACACCGCCAATCTCACCATCTCTACCGATGTGAAGGGGATGCGTAACGGATCGGACGTCATTGCCGGGTCGTGCAGAGGGCAGGTTCACACAACGATTTGACCCACGGATGAGACACCTGGTTGCGACGCTCTGTTTCCTCGCACTCACCCCCGCCGGAGCACAGGCGCCTCAACAAACGCCCGCGCCGACCGCCACACCCAAGCCTCTCGGCTACCCGTCACCAGCGGAATTGAAGAAACTTCCGCTCGAACAGCTGGTGGACCTTCAGATCACGTCGGTGGCGCGGCGGCCGGAGCCGCTGTCGCAGGCTGCAAGCGCCGTCGACGTGATCACGAGTGAGGATATTCAGCGCTCCGGCGTCACCAATTTTCCTGATGCGCTCCGGCTCGCGCCTGAGATGGAGGTTGCGCAGATTAGTGGTCATGAGTGGGCGATCTCGACCCGTGGCTTCAACATTTCGACGGCAAATAAACTCCAGGTCTTGATGGACGGCCGCACTCTCTACACCCCGTTGTTCTCGGGGGTTTTCTGGGACGTGCAACAGACCTTCCTCCCCGACGTCGAGCAGATCGAGATCATCCGCGGCCCCGGAGGGACGCTCTGGGGAGCGGACGCGGTCAACGGCGTGATCAATATCCGCACCAAGCCCGCGAATGAAACGCAGGGGTTTCTGCTCTGGGGCGGCGCCGGGAATGAGGAGATCGGTTTTGGCGGGATTCGCTATGGCGGAATGTTGAATGCCGACACCGCATACCGCGCTTACGTCACGCACGACAGTCGGGATAGCCTCACGCTGTCCGGTGGCGGCGATGCGCACGACGATTACCAGATCACGCAGGGCGGCTTCCGAATCGATTCGAAATTCACCCACGACGATCTTCTGACCGTCCAAGGCGACGCCTACGGCGGCACTTTCAGCCAGCTCAACGGCGGCGATGTCGACGTCGATGGTCAGAATATCATCGGCCGCTGGAGTCGGGATCTGGGAGAAAATTCCAGCCTCTCGGTCCAAGCCTATTTCGATCGCACCCATCGCTTCGTCCCCGACGTCTTCGAAGAGACGCGCGACACGTACGACGTTGAGTTTCAGCACCGATTCTGGATCGCCCAACACGACGTGATCTACGGCGCAAACTATCGCGGTTCCCACGACGATATCGGTAACACCGCGGCGGTCGCATTCCTTCCGGCAACGGAGACCGAGAATCTGGTCAGCGGTTACTTTCAGGATGAATGGCACCTCGTGCCGGAGATCTTCTCGATCATCGGCGGCTCGAAATTTGAATGGAACTCTTTCAGCGGATTTGAAGTGCAACCCAGTGGTCGCTTTCTCTGGACGCCGACCAAGACACAGACCGTCTGGGGCGCGGTCTCGCGCGCCGTGCGCACGCCGACCCGGCTGGACGAGGACGTGGTTTTCTATAACGCCGTGACGGGCACTCCTTTTCTGATCGGGAACAAAAGCTTCGATTCCGAAGTGCTCGTCGCCTATGAACTGGGCTACCGCGTAAAAGCCACTCCCCAACTCTCGTTTGATCTCGCCGGCTACTACAACGATTACGACAACCTCCGCAGCGTCGAGGTCCGCGACGACGGGCTCCTGGTCATCGACAACCTGCTCAAAGCGCAGAGCTACGGCGCAACTCTCTCCAGCCGCTGGCAGGCGACGGACTGGTGGCGCATCGATGGTTCAGTATCGCTCTTCCATCTCGACGTGGTTCGCGGTAACAGCACGGATGTGAACCATGGGCGCGGAGAAGGGAATGATCCCGAGGCGAGTTTTGTCATTCATTCGGGGATGGACCTGACGAAGGGAGTGTTCTTCGATTCGTATCTTCGCTACGTCGATAATCTTCCCTCCCCGCCCACGCCCGCCTACGTTGAGCTGGATGCGCGGCTCGCCTGGTCCCCCTGCAAAAATCTTGAGGTGGCGATCGTCGGGCGCAATCTGCTCGACAACGCCCATCCCGAATTTGCGAGCCCGAACCCGGCGGTTGTCCCCACCCGCGAGGTGCAACGCAGCGTCTACGCGACTATTCGATGGAGCTTCTAAGACAGCTCCGGCTATCCATCGGGCTCACGCTGACGTTTGTCTGGGCCTGCGCGGCCCAACCGGCCCCGCCCGGCGAGTATTCGCTCAAGGCCGTCTTTCTCTACAATTTTGTCCGGTTTGTTGACTGGCCGGAATCCGCCTTCACTTCACCTAACGATCCCTTCGTGATCGGAATTGTCGGTTCGGATCCCTTCGGTGCTCTTCTCTATGAAGCGATCGCGGGGGAGACCTATCACGGGCGGCCAATCACGGTCGTTCATTTCGCTACCCCGCGCGACATTCGCCACTGTCATCTCCTCTTCGTCTCGCAGGGGAATCGCAATCACTACGACGCAATCCTTGAGCAGGCCTCGGGACAGGGTCTCCTCACGGTGGGCGAAACCGAAAGCTTCCTCGACCGTGGCGGGATGATCGCCCTGACCACCGAACAGAGCCGGGTCCACGTCCGAATTAACGGCACCGCTCTGCGCAACAGCGCCCTCGGAGTCAGCTCCAAGCTCCTCCAGGTCGCGCAAATCCGGTAAGGAGCCATGCGTCTTTCTCTGCATAACGCACCGATCAAGCGCAAGCTCATCATCGTCATCCTGCTCACCACCGGGTCCGCCCTGTTGTTGTTAGGCAGCGCGCTCATCACGTATGAGCTGCTCACTTTCCGCCGCTCCCTCGCGACCAACATGGAAGTCCTCGCGCAGGTCATCGGCGCGAACAGCACCGGTGCGCTCGCCTTCCGCGATCCGAAAAGCGGGCAGGAAATTCTGAGCGCGCTCGCGGCCGAACGACAGGTGACCAAGGCGGCGATCTACGATCAGCACGGCAACATTTTCGTGCGTTACCCGATTCGGCCCGGCGACCTCATCTTCCCGGCGCGACCCAGCGCGGACGGTTATCGGTTTAGCCGCAGCCATCTTTCCATGTTCCAGCCAATCGTGCAGGAAGGCGGGCGGCTCGGGACGATCTACCTGCAGGCTGACCTGAGCCAGATGTATTGGCGCTTCCTGGTTTACGGTCTGCTCCTTCTTCTGGTCGGAATCGCCGCGTCGTTAGGCGCGATCGCTCTCACCACGAATCTGCAGCAGCGGATCTCGGTCCCCATTCTGGAGCTGGCAAAGGTCGCCGGCTCCGTTTCCGAGCAACCCGATTACTCGGTTCGTGCGGTCAAGCACGACAATGACGAGATCGGCCAGCTCACCGATGCGTTTAATGCCATGCTCGCGCGGATTGGCGAAAGCAGCGCCGCCCTCGCGGCCAGCGAGGAACGTCTCCGGCTTGCCCTCGAAGGCTCACGCACCGGCAGTTGGGACTGGAACCTCGAGACTAACGAAACGACTTGGGACGACTTCATGTATCCGCTGCTCGGTCTGACTAAGGGCGAATTCGAGCCAAGTTTTGCAACGTTCTCGAAGATCGTTCATCCCGACGATCGCGCCCGCGTGGCGGACGCTGTCACCGACGCGATCGACGGGAAGCACCCATATGACTGCGATTTTCGCGTGGTCGATCGCGCTGGCACGATCCGCCACATGGCTGGGCGCGGTCGCGTTTTCTACAACGCCGATGGCAAGCCAGTGCGCATGACTGGAGTCAACATGGACATCACCGCGAGCAAGAAGAACGAAGAAGAGCTGAGTCGCGCCAAAGAAGCGGCCGAAGCGGCCAACAAGGCCAAGGACAACTTCCTCGCCATCCTTAGTCACGAGCTGCGCACACCGCTCACGCCAGTACTCGCAGCGGTCGCGATGCTGGAGGAGGATGAGACTGTTCCAACGGATATTCAGCGTGAGCTGGAGATGATCCGGCGCAACATCGAGGTGGAAGCGCGCCTGATTGATGATCTGCTCGATGTGACCGGGATCATCCGCGGCAAGCTGGAGTTGAATCGCCAACCAGTGGACGTCCGACCGCTGCTCGAGCATGCCCTGCAAAATTATTGTGGGCCAACGGCGACGCGAAAAAAGCTGCAGGTTTCAACAAAAATTACTGCGACCGAGACCCACGTGCTCGCGGACAGCTCGCGCATGACTCAGGTGTTTTGGAACCTGCTCCAGAACGCCTGCAAGTTTACACCCGAGGGCGGCAAGATCGACGTGCGGGTCTATAATGAGGCTGCGGCAGACGTGCAGGAAAAGGACGCGACACCCGACCTGGTGGTCCAAATTCAGGACAGCGGCATCGGAATCAGCGCGCACACGATGCCGCGGATCTTCAATGCTTTCGAGCAAGGGGAGCATGCCCGCTCGCGCGTCTTTGGCGGACTGGGTCTGGGCTTGGCGATCAGCCGCGCTATCGTCGAGCTTCACGGCGGCAGGATTATCGCGAAGAGCGATGGGCAAGGCAAAGGCGCCTGCTTCGAAATTCGACTTCGCACGGTGGAAGAGAAGATCGCAGCAGACGGCGCCACCAACACAACTGCAGGCACCGCCGAGGGCGCGGCTTTGCCGGTCTGCCTTCGCGTGCTCTTAGTCGAAGATCATCCCGACACCGCCCGGCAGCTAACGCGCCTCTTGCAACGCGCGGGGCACGAGGTGACCTGGGCGGGGAGCATTCGCGAAGCGCACCAAGTTGTGGAGGCGAGCAACGGCGGCGACGCGAAAGGCCGATTCGATATTCTGATCAGCGACCTTGGCCTGCCCGATGGCAGCGGGCACGACTTGATGCGCGATCTCGCGGCCCACCATCCCATGCCGGGCATTGCCCTGAGCGGTTACGGGATGAAAGACGACATTCTCGAGAGCATGGCCGCTGGTTTCTCGCGCCACATCACCAAGCCGGTCGATTGGCAGGAATTGAAACTCGCGATTCAGAAAATTGCCGCGGAACAAGACGCCTGAACGATCGTTAGGCTCGCAGCGGACCTTGGTTCCTGATTGCAAATCGGGCGCTCCCTTTCATAGTAGCGCTCTCCTGGAAGGGTGGCTGAGTCCGGTTTAAGGCACTCGACTCGAAATCGAGCGTGGGGTTAAACTCACCGTGGGTTCGAATCCCACCCCTTCCGCCACTTCGTTAGTCGTCTGGGCCAAACTCCAACTCCTCGCCCGCGTGGCCGAGCCGTTCAGATTGCAAAGCCTCGAGTCGGCGGAGAACCTCGGAGAGAAGGAGCTCGTTTTTCAAGTTCACCCGGTAGTCAAGATCCGCCCGAAGCCGGTCCTTCTGCCCCTGGCGATTTTGCGACATCATGATGATCGGCGCCTGCAAGCCGGCTACCATGCCGAGCACCAGATTCAACAGGACGTAAGGGTATTCATCGAAGGGATGGAAAAGAAACCAGGTGTTGAACGCGATCCAGAGAAGCGAAAAGGCAATCGAGGCCCCGATGAATTTCCAGCTCCCGCCAAATTCCGCGATCATGTCGGCGGCGCGATCGGCTACCGTGAGGCGGGCTTCTTCCTCCTCGTTGGCGTTACGCGAAACGCGATGTCGCAATAAGTCGTCGGTTCGGCGGAGACGATGAGTGAGCGCGGTTAGGATGCCGAGCGCGATGTCGGGATTCTTGCGGAGAAAAGAGCGGAAATCGTCCCGCGGCAAAACCGCCAGCCGCGAATCGACCTTGGCGATCGCATCGGCGGAACGCGGGTTGCCGTCGAGAAGTGACATCTCGCCGAAAAAATCGCCCGGCCCCATCTCGGCGAGGGTCGTGTCGTGTCCGTCGGTGTCTTTCACGCTGATCCCGACACAACCTTTCTCCACCAGGTACATCGAGTCCCCCGGTTCGCCGTGATGAAAAAGTGTCGTCCCGGCAGGCACGTCGCGCGCGGTGAGCAGCGCGCAGAGTTCACCGGCGGCCATTTCGTCGAGGGCCCGAAAAAGCGGAACCGAGCGGAGCGCGTCTATCTTCATGAGCGGACTGATTTGGGGATCATGGCAGAGCTGATTCTGATTGGTCGCTCGCCGCGCGTCCATGAAAACGCGCGGGGTTCCCCAAAAAGGTGCGAACCGCAGTCGTTGTTAGGCAATTCGCTTCCGACACCTGGTTCTTCTTCATCTGCCGCGCTCGTTAGGCAATTTTCCCCTAACGAGCGGTCCCCTAAAGATCGTGCAGGGCGCGAAGCGCCTTCTCCACGTTGGAAGGGCGGAGGATCATGAGCCCGGTTTCGGCTTTCGCGCTTGAGGCGAGGTAGGCGTACTCGATGTTGATGCTGGCCTTGGCCAGGCGGTCAGCAATTTTCGCGAGGGTGCCCGGCTGATTATTGCTCTCGATCATGAGGACATCGTTCTCGAGGGCCAGCACCCCTCGTTCTCCGAGAATCATGAGCGCCTTCGTCGGGTCGCTCACCACCATCCGGACGACGGCGTGATCGATCGTATCCGAGGTGGCGAGAGCGTGAATGTTGATCTCGGCCGCGGCGAGCTCGCTGCAAACACGGGCGAGAGCGCCAGGCCGATTCCCGAGAAAGACGGCGAGCTGGGTGGCGATCTCGATCTTAACGTCCGGATTCATCTGCTGAGAATGCGCTCGCCTGGGCAGATTGACAAACAAAACAAGCGAAGCCACCCGGCGGACTTCAGGAGGCGTAAACCGCGTCTACGAGCGCCGCGAATAATTTTTTAAGAAAAAGCTGGACTTAAGAGGCGAAAAGCTCATTCTGCCCCGTCTCCTTAACAAATGAGTGACGATAACATTACTGGGCGGTGGCGTGGGAAAACGGCTTTGGAGCCACTTCTGCGAGTAGTTTTCAACTCTTAAAACAAGACAAGGCGTTCAGGAAATGGCACTTCAGTCCCCTTGCCGCTTTATTACAGATAATTATAGACAATCAAATTAAAAATAGTCATTATCGCGATCACTTCAAGATAGAGTCAGTATAAAAACTTCAGTCAGTCAAAACAGTCAGTATCAGTCAAAACGACAATTATGTTAATGCTTAATCCTCGCCCAATCTTCAGTCTCCTAGCTAAGATTGGTGTCTCATCTTGCGCGGTCCTCACCGCGCTTCTCTGCGTTGGACAAGTCTCGGCCGCGCCCGGCGACTTGTATGTTTCCGACCTGGCCAGCAATTCAATCGTGGTCTACAAGCCCGACGGTACCCCAAGTACCTTCGCAAGCGGCCTGGACAGTCCGCAGGGCCTTACTTTTGACCAGCTCGGCAACCTCTTCGTGGTCGACGGCGGCAGCGGGAGCGTCTTCAAATTTTCGCCTGATGGTCTCACCAAGACGACCGTCGCCACTGGCCTGAACAGTCCCGTCGGCGTGGCGTTGAACGGCTTCGACGTCATCGTCTCCGAAAATGGAGGGAACCAGCTCACCCGCATCGCGCCCGGCGGAACGACCAGTGTCTATCCGCTCGCCGTCACCGCCCCGCTCGGTGTGACGAGTGCGAGCGCGAACCAGGCGACCAGCATCTACGCGGCGGCCGCGAACGGCACATTTAAAGTCGGCACCGACGGAACTGTCACGACGATTTACTCCGGCGCCGACGGTCGCAACGTCGCAGTCGACGCTGATGGAAACGTCTTCCTGAGCCTCGGCTCGGGTGACGTGCGGAAGTTCCCATTTGGCGGCGGGAATCCAACGACCTTCGCCTCCGGATTGAACGATCCCTACGGCATGGCTTTCCGTCCCAAGAAATTCAGCGGAGACACCGATGGCGTGGGTAACCTGTTCGCCGCTGACCCGACCGGCGGGTTTATCTTCCAAATCACCCCCGATGGGGTCAAAACCACCTTCGCCAGTGGCGGCAAACCCAACTTCCTCGTCTTCGAAGTCGGCCAAGTAGCGCCCACGCCGACCCCCACGCCTTCGCCTTCCCCGTCAGTTTCGCCCACGCCTACTCCCTCGCCGACGGCGACACCGGTTGCCACTCCCGGCCTCCTGCGCAACATCTCGACCCGCGACGACGTCCTCACGGGCGACAATGTCCTGATCGGCGGCTTCATCGTGACCGGTGGAACGACGGACAAGACCGTCGTCGTCCGGGCAATCGGGCCCTCGCTTTCTGGCGCTAACCCACCAGTCCTGGGCGCCCTGGCGAATCCGGTTCTCGAGCTTCACATGCCCGACGGTTCGGTCATCACAAACGACGATTGGAAGGACAACAGCGATCTCGACCAGGCCGCCCTCATCGCCTCGGGTCTCGCTCCCACCAATGACCTGGAGTCGGCGATTATTGTCACTCTCCCGCCGGAGGATCCTTCGGTCCCGGGCAGCGGCCTCTACACCGCCATCGTTCGCGGCAACAGCGATACGACCGGTATCGGCCTGATGGAAGTTTACGACCTGGACGATCCGCTCACGACCACTTCGCAGCTCGCAAACATCAGCACCCGCGGCTTTGTCAGCACGGGCGACAGCGTCTTGATCGGTGGCCTCATCAGCGGACCTGGCACTGACGACGGCAAGATCCTCGTCCGCGCGATCGGTCCCAGCCTGACGGATGCCGGCGTGTCGGGTGCCCTGATGGATCCCACCTTGGAGGTCTTCAACGGCGACGGCGACAGCATTGGTTTCAACGACAATTGGCAGGACACGGCGCGCGATGAAATTATCGCGACCGGCCTCGCCCCGACCGACACTGCCGAGTCAGCCATGCTCTTCGTGCAAGTTGCAGGCAGTTATACGGTGATCGTTCGTGGAGTGGATGACTCCATGGGCATCGCGCTCGTGGAAGCGTACCACCTCCCAGCCACGACCGCGAAGTAGACCACCTCTTCCCAAAAAGACGGACCTCGCCGGTGACTGTATGTCGTCGGCGAGGTTTTCTTTTTTGGAGGTTCGGCGGAACTCCCTATCTTGCTCGGTAATTCGCGGGACCGACGTCCCGCACCTCATTTGAAATGCCGTGAACGATATCGCCACCGAAGAAAACGTCGTCGCTTCAACAGCGGAGATTCGAAACCAATTCCCTGCCCTTCGCCGGATGCATCGCGATCAGCCGGTCGCCTACTTTGATGGACCGGGCGGCACCCAGGTGCCAACGGCGGTGGTCGAGGCAATGACGGATTACCTCCTGCACCACAACGCGAACACGCATTGGCTTTTTCCGAGCAGCCTCGAGACGGACGCCATCATCTCGCGCGCCCGCATCGCGCTGGGCGATTTCCTGAATGCCTCGCCTAACGAGATCGCTTTCGGCGCGAACATGACGACCCTCACCTTCCACCTCGCCCGTGCCCTCGGCCGGAGTTATAAGCCGGGCGATGAGATCGTTCTGACCGAGCTCGATCACCACGCGAACATCGCCCCGTGGCGAGCACTGGAACAGGAGCGCGGGGTTACCATCCGCGTCGTGAAAATGATTCCCGAGACCGGCCAGCTCGACTGGACGGATTTCGAGCGTCAGCTCAATCGCCGCACCAAACTGGTCGCGGTGGGCGCCGCGTCGAATGCCCTCGGAACAATCAACGACGTCCGGCGCGCCGCCGCTCTCGCGCATGGCGCCGGTGCGCAAATTTTCGTCGATGCCGTGCACTACGCGCCGCATCAATTGGTCGACGTGCGCGAGATGGATTGCGATTACCTCGCCTGCTCCGCCTACAAATTTTACGGGCCGCACATCGGCATTCTTTACGGGCGGCACGACCTCCTCGCCGCTCTCGATTTTCCGAAGTTATTTCCCGCGCCTAACGAAGCCCCGGAGCGCGCGGAAACCGGCACCCAGAACCACGAAGGCATCGCCGGCGCCGCGGCCGCCGTCGATTTCCTCGCTTCGCTGGCGCCAGGGGCCAGCCGGCGCGGTTCGTTAGCCGAAAGTTTCTCCGGCCTGCACGCGCGCGGCGATCAACTCGTTAGGCAACTGTGGGATGGTTTGGAAGCTATCGACGGCGTCACGCTCTTCGGACCTCGTCCGACAGAACGACGCACCCCGACGATCGGGTTCGCCGTCGCGGGCATTTCCTCCGCGGAAGTATCGCGCCGTCTGGCCGAGGCGGCAGTCTTCGTCTCCAACGGCGACTTTTACGCTACCACGGTGGTGGAGCGCCTCGGCTTCGCGCCCGACGGCCTCATCCGTGCCGGTTGCGCGTGCTACACGACCGAGGAAGAAGTCGCGCGGCTGATCGACGGCGTGCGGTTGATCGCGGGCCAAAATTAACTCAACTGGAAAGCATCAACATGAAAGCAACCTGGCAAGGCAAAACCATCGCGGAGAGCGACGACACCGTCGTCGTTGAAGGCAATCATTACTTCCCGCCCGACTCGATCCGGCGCGAATATTTCAAGGCGAGTGACCGGCACACGCATTGTCCCTGGAAAGGGGACGCGAGTTACTGCGACGTCGTGGTCGATGGGGCGACCAATGAGGGCGCGGCCTGGTATTATCCGGAGCCGAAAGACGCGGCCGCGAACATCAAAGACCGCATCGCTTTCTGGAAAGGCGTCGTCGTCGAGTAAAATCCCGCCCGCCGGATGTGTTACCTTGCGCTCAATCATTCGGTCGTTAGCTCGCTTCTCGGTTTGTTTTTCGCTGCTGCTGTCTCGTCCGTCGCGCGCGGCGATTTCCATCAATTCCAGGCTCTGTCCGTGCAGGCCGAGCTTTCCGCCAAACTCAACCGTGCGACAGAGGCCTCGCTGAAAGAGTTTCCGAAACTGACTGCCGATAATCTCGCGTTCAGCGTGCTCGACCTCTCCCAGCCGGAGCGCGTGATCCGCGCCGACTACCACGGCGACGCGTCCTTTTATCCAGCCTCGCTCGTGAAGCTCTTCTTCATGGTCGCGGCTTACCACCGGGATCATTTCACGCCCGAGATCGAGCGCGCGCTGCGCGAAATGATTCACGTTTCCGATAACGACGCGGCGGCGTTCCTCGTCGACGTGCTGACGGATACGACGAGCGGCCCGGAACTAGAGGGCAAAGCGCTGGAAGACTTCCTCGATCGCCGGCGCAGCTTGAACCGCTACTTCGCCTCCCTCGGTTACGACGTGAGCGTTTTCATTAAGCCGTGGAGCTTCGGTCCCTTCGGCCGCGACATGCAGATCATGGGCGAAAACAAGAGCAACCGGAACCGCGCCAGTGCGAACGCGATTGCCTCGCTTCTCTTCTCGATCGTGCAACGCCGCGCCGTCTCCGCGTCCGCGAGCGACGCCATGATGGCTCTGCTCGAGCGTCCGCTCGACCCCATGCGCCCCGATGAAAATCAGGTGAAAGACTTCTTCGGCGAATCCCTCCCGCCTGGTTCGCGTCTTTGGTCAAAGGAAGGCGATACCAGCGAAGTGCGCCACGACGCCGCCTACATCGAGCTGCCGGGCGGGAAGAAATACATCATCGTCATCCTCACCCGCGGCGCGGCCGACGATAAGACCTTGCTCCCGGGAATCGGCCGGATCCTTCTCCGGCAACTGGACGGCTAGACTTCCCCACCCTCGCCAGGACACCGGCGCGGCCAGCGGATGGTGAAGTTGTCACGAGCATTTGCCGTCTTAGCGAGGCCTACGGCGCAAGAGGATCACTGCTCCACCGAGACAGAAAAGCCCGAGCGCACCATAGCCAATCTGCCAGGGCAATTGCCTCGCGATCTCTGGATACTCATAGGTAGCCATGAAGATAAAAGGGGCCAAAAGGCAAACCCGGCCAGGATTAGCAAGCCGACGTAACTGTAAGCCGCACTACGGAACATCACTCGCTCTGTCACAACCATCTAACAAATGAAGAAAGAGCGGCGGCGAGCGAGAGTGCGCATAGCGGCGAAATGAAAGATTGAAGCCATGAGCACCTTTTGCCTACGAAGGCTCGAAGTCAGCTCCATTGCAGGGTTAAGTCTTGGCGAGGACGGCGTCGACGTCCAAGACGAATTCGGGATGGAATCCAATATGCTTGGCTTCGCGCCACCAGCTCTCACCACCCGGCGTCCTGAGCAAGGTGCCCAGGAAGGCACCAGCTGTCGCTTCAAAAGTCCCCTTCGCGAAGACACCGCGCTGCGTTCTGTCCCAAATGTGGTAAGACGCCCAGGCGTATTCCTGCAGCATCTGCTCCAGTCTCAGCTGATCGGCCGCATCCAGCGCGCGTTCTCCGCGAAGGCCGCTGGTCATGAGCTCGGCAATGTCGCGGTTCTGGGCGATTGCCTGACGAAGCACCGTCCATTGCTCCATCGTGGAATTGTGCTCGTTACGTTGGAGCGCACCGGTATTTTGTCTGATCTGTAAACCGACAAAGATCAAAGATACAACTACGCCCACCGAAGCAACAATCTGCGCCAGATACGATATTTGTTCGAACGACATAGGCTTTAACGTTGCATGGATCTAGGCGACCGTGGCACCGGGATCTGAGCGTAGCTCCATCACAAGTTCATCGGCATCATCGCCCTCGCACATCTCCTCTCGTGCAAGTTGGAATCCATAGACGTGGCAGTATGAATCCAGCGCAGACTCCAATCAATATCGACCACGGAAGCAACAAATAGAGGATGTGAATGGGACGCAACGGCTGAAACAAAGGTGCGAGCGCCATGGGGGCCGTGTCGCAAATCCATAGAGCCGCACTCCACGCAGCGCTGTGATCTGGCACACCTCGCTCCTGCGCGTATGAGGCGCCAACCGCGCCGCCCAGCAGATAACCACTCACGAGGAAGTGTAAAAGCGCGACAACTATGAATGCCAACCATGAGAAGCGCTTCATCGCCTAACGATAACAAGATCAGCCACGCCGCCTCACCGCGGGTTGCTGCAAAGAGAAAGATGGAATCATGAGTAATATGGACTTCACAGCGGGCGGCGTTGGCTGCATCGTCGCCTGGTTCGGCTTTCCGCGACCCATGCTTTCCACCGCCGCGACCGCCGCTTGGACGGCGACTGGATCGAGTGTGAGTGAGATGTGGTCGATCTTCGGGAGAACTGTCACAGGAACATCTTTGCCGGCTGTCTTGAAAACGGCTGCAAACCGGTCGGCGTACGACACTTCATCGTTTTGACCGACGAGCACCCGGAGGGGTTGCCTAACCGCTCGAATGTTTGCCTGGTAATCGCGCTCAGGCCTGAAGTTCTGCGCGAGGGCGAAGGAATATTGCGGGGTGAGCAAGCCCTTGTCCCGCTCGTTGACCGCGAATCTCACCACCGGCAGGTCGTCAAACGCGTGCACTCGAAACCCGTTGAGCACGCCGATCGCGATAATGCGCGGAACCCCCACCGTAGCCCAGCCGCCGTTACCCGGACGCAACGTTGCTGCGTCCTGACTGAGCCAGGGAGAAAGAAGAAGATAATTGGAGAATAGTTCCTGACGCTGACTGCCCGCGAAGCGAAGCACAAATCCGCCGCCAGAAGAGAACCCGACGAGCGTGGAAGGCAGAGCCAGTTTGGTCGAATGGACGAAGTCCTCCATGTCGTCCTCCAACTGCCCGATATAGGCGATATGGCCTTTGCTGCCTGATTTGCCGTGTCCGCG
This sequence comes from Chthoniobacterales bacterium, assembly GCA_036502465.1. Taxonomy (GTDB): domain Bacteria; phylum Verrucomicrobiota; class Verrucomicrobiia; order Chthoniobacterales; family UBA10450; genus Palsa-1392. Next base: position 357 of record DASXYO010000207.1, on the reverse strand, counting down.
GACGTCCAAGGCGTAAGCGGCATAGCCAGCCGCAGCGAATCCCTTGGCCATCAGGTGCATGCTGCTGCCAGTGGCAGAGGAGCCGTGCACGAGCACCACGCTGCCTTTGCCGGCGTCACTGGCAGCCGGGTAAGCTCGAAAGGCGAGTTTGGCGCCATCACGAGCTGTCACGTAGCTCGTTTCTGGTAGATCGGCGAAATCCACGTCCTTGAAAGGGTCACCAATACTCGACATCGGCGGCGGCGCATCGCCCGGCCCGCCCAGGACGATTGCGAGCCCAAGGGCAGCCACAAGAACTGCGGCAACAATAAGAATGCTATTGAGAAAACGCTTCATGTGATGGCCTAACGAGACGGA
>DASXYO010000206.1:0-23115 GCA_036502465.1 Chthoniobacterales bacterium | reverse complement strand
TGCATGAATTGCCATACGCAGGTGCAAAAAGAGAATCCGAAACTCGAACCGGTGCGCTCGAGTTGGGCGACGGGCCAGCCGGTGCCGTGGGTGCAGATTCATCGCACGCCCGATTACGTTTATTACAATCACTCCGCGCATGTGAATCGCGGGATCAGTTGCTATAGCTGCCACGGCGAGGTGAATCACATGCCGGTGGTTTATCACGCCAAGCCGCACAGCATGGCGTGGTGCCTGGAATGCCATCGCGCGCCGGAAAATTTCCTCCGCCCTGAAGACCAGATCACGAATCTGGATTGGAAACCCGCCGACGTAGATCCGGCGGCGTTCGTCGCCAAGTATGGGAAACCGGCCGGGGTGACGGAAGATTGGTCGAAGAAGAAACATCTCAGCCAGGAAGAGATCGGCCTCACGTTGAAGCAGCGGTGGGACATCAAGCCGCCGACAAATTGTCAGGGGTGCCACCGATGAAACGCGTTTTGCAACATCCAGCGCCCGACCAAACCGGGAAACAATATTGGCGCAGCCTTGGCGAGCTGAGCGACACGCCGGAATTTCGCGGCTGGCTGGAACGCGAGTTCCCGGCGGGCGCGCAGGAAATGGAAGCCGACGAAGTTTCGCGGCGCAGTTTCCTGAAACTGATGGGCGCCTCGATGGCGCTGGCCGGTTTCGGATTGAGCAGCTGCCGAAAGCCGGAGATGCACCTCGTGCCCTTCACGAAGAGCGCGGAGTGGACCATTCCCGGGAAGGTACTTTATTACGCGACCGCGATGCCGCGGCGTTACGGCGCGATGCCGCTGGTCGTCGCGACGGTCGATGGCCGGCCGATCAAGATCGAGGGCAATCCGTTTCACCCCGACAGCAACGGCGCGACCGATGCCTACGCGCAGGCCTCGGTGCTCGATCTCTACGATCCTTCACGCTCCCAGCGATTCGTTAGGCAAAACAAGCTCTCTGATCGCGCGACTTTTGAAAAATACATCGCCGAGCTGCGTCCGAAGATGGCGGCGAACGGCGGTGCTGGGTTAGCCTTCCTTGTCGAGGAAACGCATTCGCCGACCCGCGACCGGCTGCGCGCCGAACTGCAGAAGCAGTTCCCGCGGATGCGCTGGTGTGTTTACGATCCGCTCCTGAGCGAGGCGCAACATTTCTCAACCCAGATCAGTTTTGGCGACAACACGCGGCTGCTGCCGCAGTTCGACAAAGCCGACGTGATCCTGTCACTCGACAGCGATTTCCTGAACGCCGGCGAAGGCGATCTCGCATCGATCCGCGCCTTTACCTCCCGGCGCCGGGTGCGCGAGGCGAAGGATTCGATGAACCGGCTCTACGTAGTCGAGAATCATTTCACGATTACCGGCGCAATGGCCGATCATCGCCTGCGTTTCCCATCGAGCCAGATCCCTGCAATCACCCACGCCCTCGCGACCAAGCTCGCGGTGGCGACGAAGGACCCGGGGCTCTCGTCCGTTCTCATCACGCTGAAAGCGCCGACCAAGACGGCGCAATACGACGCGCGCTGGCTCGACGAAGCGGCGGCGGATTTGATGTCGAAAGCCGGCGCCAGCCTGATTGTGGCCGGGCCGCATCAGCCGGTCGTGGTCCAGTTAATGATCTACGCGATGAACTCCGCGCTGAAGAATATCGGCACGACGGTTCTTCTCCGCTCCCTGCCGCCGACGACGCGCACCAGCAGCATCCTGCAACTGGCGAGCGACATCGACGCCGGCCGGGTGAAACAGCTTTTCATTTTCGGTGGCGACCCGGTTTACAACGCGCCGCGCTCGATCACGCTCGATCGCAAGACGAAGCTCGCGATCGATTGGCCCGAGCTGCAAAAGCGCGTTCCCGACGTCGTTAGGCTCGGCCAGTTCGAGGACGCGACCTCGGCGTTGAGCGAATGGCACATCCCGGCCGCGCATTATCTCGAAACGTGGGGCGACGCGCTCACCCCGAGCGCTTCTCACGTCGCGATGCAGCCGATGATCCTGCCGCTTTTCGACGGAATGTCGGAGCTGGACATGCTTCAGTTGCTCCTCGGCCAGCCAAAGGCCGATGGCCCGCAGCTCATCCAGGAAACATTCCGCCAAACGAATCCCCCGGGCGATTTCGACACGGCCTGGAACAAATTTTTGCACGACGGCTTCGCCGCGCACATCACGCCAAAGGATCAGCCGCCGAAATTCAACGGCAACACCGCCGGCGGCGTCGCGCACACCCTGTGGACGAACGACGCCACGGTCCCGACGAAAGATTCTCCCGAGATTGTGCTCGTCGGCAGTTATTCGGTCGACGACGGCCGCTACATTAACAACGGCTGGCTCCAGGAAATGCCGGACCCGATCACGAAGTTGACCTGGGACAACGCGGCCATGATGAGCCCGTCGTTTGCCAAGCACATCGGCGTCAAGGACGGCGACCTCGTGCAGGTGACGGTGACCGAGCCGACGGCGAAACCGCCAGTTGCGGTGAAAGGCAAACCGGTTCCAACTCCCGCGCCACCGCGGAAACCACTCGAGCGCCAACTGGTCATCGCGGCCCTCATCGTTCCCGGTCACGCGGACAACTCAGTTACCATTCCGTTAGGCTACGGTCGCAAGCACACCGGCCCGGTCGGCGAAGAAGCGGGCTTCAACGGCTACCTCCTCCGCACAAGTTCGAATCCGCATTTCATCGTCGCGGACGGGAAGGGGATCGGAAGCGTTTCGGTGAAGAAATTCGGTGGCCGCTACGCCCTTTCCACGACGCAGGAGCACTTCTCGATCGAAGGTCGCGGACTCGTTAGGGAAGCGACCCTCGAGCATTATCGCGGAGACGAAGACTTCGTGAAGAAGATCGCGGGCGACGAGGAATTGCCGAAGCAATTGCCCACCATCTACACGCATCCGAAACTGGACGCGCCACAGCAATGGGGCATGACGGTTGACCTCAACACCTGCACCGGTTGCAGTGCGTGTGTCATGGCCTGCCAGGCGGAAAATAACATCCCGATCGTCGGCAAGTTGCAGGTCAGCCACGGCCGCGTCATGCACTGGATCCGGATCGATCGCTACTACGCGAGCGCCAAGCCATTCAACCAGGATCACGGCCAATGGCCGGAAAATCCGGAGCTCGTGCACGAGCCGATGATGTGCCAGCATTGCGAAAATGCACCGTGCGAAACCGTCTGCCCGGTCAACGCCACCATCCACAGCGAAGCGGGTCTCAACGTGATGGTTTACAACCGCTGCATCGGCACGCGGTATTGCGCGAATAACTGCCCGTTCAAGGTGCGGCGCTTCAATTATTTCGATTACAACCAGCGTCCGGTCGGCAAAAAGAAGATCGCCGGTTTCTCCGTTTACCAGGAATATCTCGGGCCGCTCACGGAAAAAACGACCGCCGACACGATCAAGCTGCAGAAGAATCCAAACGTGACCGTGCGGATGCGCGGTGTGATGGAGAAGTGCACCTATTGTGTGCAGCGGATTGAGGAAGCGAAGATCGCCGCGCACGTGCGGGCCGGTGCTTCCGACAAGACGCTCATCCCGCGGGATTCCTTCACCAGCGCCTGTGCGCAGGCTTGCCCGACGGAAGCAATTGTCTTTGGTGACATCGCCGATCCGGAAACGCGAGTCTCGAAGATCAAGGCAGAGAACCGAAATTATCGCCTGCTCGAATACTTAAACGTGAAGACGCGGACAAGCTACTTGGCGCGAATTCGCAATCCGAACCCGAAAATGCCGGACGCCGGCGCGATCGCGGTCGCGAGCCTGGGCAATGAAGCCGAAGGCGGAGAACCGCATGCGCACGCGAAACCAGAACATCAGCACGCGGCCGCGATGGAACCGGAGGCCAAACCGTAATGGATGGCGCACCGACAGCACCCGAAGTGATCAGGGGCGAAGCTTCGTCCGCCGTGGAGCGACCGCTGGCGCGCGTTCCGCTCGTCCTGAACAAGCGCAATTTCGATTGGGTGACCAATCGTATTTCCGGGGCGGTGGAAAATCCGACGCCGCGCTGGTGGTGGGTTGCGTTCGCGATCACTTCGGCGATCGCCGCGTTTGGTCTTACCTGCATCGGCTACCAAATCTCGACCGGTGTCGGGACTTGGGGCTTGAATTCGCCGGTCGGCTGGGCCTGGGACATCACCAACTTCGTGTTCTGGATCGGTATCGGTCACGCCGGCACTCTTATTTCCGCCATCTTGTTCCTGCTCCGCCAAAAATGGCGCACCTCGATCAACCGCTCGGCGGAAGCGATGACGCTTTTCGCGGTTATTTGCGCCGCGATTTTCCCGGGCATCCACGTCGGCCGCGTCTGGATGGCTTGGTTCCTCGCGCCGGTCCCGAATCAATACGCGATCTGGCCGAATTTCCGCAGTCCGCTTCTCTGGGACGTCTTTGCGGTCTCGACTTACTTCACGGTTTCCGTCCTTTTTTGGTACACCGGTTTGATTCCCGACCTCGGAACTTTGCGCGATCGCGCGACCTCCAAGATCAAGAAATTCTTCTACGGAATTTTCGCGCTCGGCTGGCGGGGCTCGAACCGCCACTGGCGTCACTACGAAATGGCGTATCTGCTCCTGGCCGGTCTCTCCACGCCGCTGGTGCTCTCGGTGCACAGTGTCGTTTCCTTCGACTTCGCGACCTCTGTCATCCCGACTTGGCACACCACCATTTTCCCGCCCTATTTCGTTGCAGGCGCGATCTTTGGCGGGTTCGCCATGGTGTTGACCCTGATGATTCCGGCGCGGGCCATTTTCAAACTGCAGGACATCATCACGCCGCAGCACATCGACAAGATGGCGAAGGTGATTCTGCTCACCGGCTCGATCGTGGGCTACGCCTACGCGATGGAATTTTTCATCGCCTGGTACAGCGGGAACGAGTACGAGAAATACGCGTTCTATAACCGCATCTTCGGTCCTTACTGGTGGTACTGGTGGGTCGGAATGCTTTTCTGCAATACCCTTTCGCCGCAGCTTTTCTGGTTCAAGTGGTGCCGGCGCAACATCTTCGTCGTTTACTTCGTCTGCATGTGCGTGAACGCCGGCATGTGGTTCGAGCGTTTCATCATCATCGTCGGCGGTTTGCATCGCGACTTTCTGCCCTCGTCGTGGGGCTTTTTCGTTCCGACCTGGGTGGATATCTGGACCTTCGTCGGCACCTTCGGAATTTTCCTTTCGCTCTTCCTGCTCTTCATCCGTTTCCTGCCGATGATCGCGATGTCGGAAGTGAAAATTGTATTGCCGGAAGCTGATCCGCATCACGCCACACCCGAGGAGCATCACACTGTGCAAGCCGGAGGGATGGAACGGACATGATTACGCCAAGCGGAAATCGCGTCTACGGAATGGCGGCGGAATATTCGAGCGCAGCTTCGCTCTACGAGGCGGCGAAGCAGGTTCGCGACGCCGGCTTCAAGCGCTGGGATGTGCATTCGCCCTTCCCGATTCACGGCATGGATGACGCCATGGGTCTCGGCAAATCGTGGCTCAGCGCGGTCGTGCTTTGCGGCGGTATCACTGGATTGCTGACCGCGGCCGTGCTCGAGTTCGGGCCCTCTTCTTACCTCTATCCGCTCATCGTGCATGGGAAACCGACCAACTTTTGGACGGTGCCGGCGTTTTTCCCGATCATGTTTGAGCTGACGATTCTGTTTTCCGCGTTTTCCGCGGTGGGCGCGATGCTGACCATGAATCTTCTCCCGCGCTGGAATCATCCAATGTTCAACTGGGAACGGTTCAAACGCGTCACGAACGACGGATTTTTCCTCGTCCTGGAAGCGCGCGACCCGCGCTTCAGCGAAAACGAAGCGCGCGAACTGCTGGAACGGACCGGCGGGCAGCACATCACCGTGGTGCACGAGGAGCCCTAATATGCTGCGCGCTTTCTTTCTTATTTTTGCGCTGGTCTCGATCGCCTGTGTCGCGGTCCTGGGTTTCCGCGGCGAGAAAAGCAGCCGTCCGGAAATCGAGATTTTCCCCGACATGGTGCGGCAGCCGAAAGTGCGCGCGCAATCAGAGAGCAACTTTTTCGCCGACCAGCGCGGCGCGCGCAAACCGGTCGACGGTACGGTGCCGCTGGGATACGAAATGCCTTTGCCTAACGACCAGGGGACATCACCCGACCAGGCCGACGAGGTGAAAATGGACCCGCGTTTTGGTTTCAGCGAAGGCACCGATTACTACAACACCGGTAAGATGGGCGCGAACTGGGGAACGGGCATTCCGCTCGAGGTCACGCCCGCTCTCATGCAGCGCGGCGAACAGCGTTTCAACATTAATTGCGCGGTCTGCCACGGTCCGCTCGCGGCCGGGGATGGAATCGTCAAGAGCTACGGGCTCGCCACAGTCGTTAGTCTGCAGGACGATCGGATTCGAAACATGGCGGATGGCGAGATTTTCAACACCATCACTCACGGTAAGAACACGATGATGGCTTACGGTCCGCGCGTGGTGGTGCAGGATCGTTGGGCCATCATCAGTTACCTCCGCGCGCTGCAACGGAGCCAGCATGCTAGCGCGGGCGATGTGCCGCCGGAGCATCGGGCGGACCTGGAGAAAAAAGCCGAGCCGGCCAAGGCGGCGGAACCGGAGAAGAAATGAGCGATCGATCTCACGTCCAGCCAGCGCCGGAAGGCGAGTTTTTCGAGAACAGCCGCTTCAACGGCTTGTCGCTTCTCTGCGGTCTGCTTGGAATTGCCGGGCTTGTTCTCAGCTTTGTCGGCGCTTTCATTTCGCCGGTGCAGTTCAGTTTTTCGTGGCTCTTCGGCTTTATCTTTTTCTTCACTCTCTGCATTGGCTGCCTCTTCTGGACGATCGTGCATCACGTCGTCGATGCGGAATGGTCGGTCGTCGTTAGGCGACAATTGGAAAACATCGCCCTCCTCCTGCCGGTCATGGGCGTGCTCTTTTTGCCCGTCTGGTTTTGGAGGAAATATCTCTACCGCTGGATGGATGTGCCGCGCGGGGTCGATCCGGTGCTGGATGCGAAACGCGGTTACTTGAACTGGGAGTTCTTTCTCTCGCGTACGATTTTCTTTTTTGTCGCGCTGACCGTTGTTGCATACCTCCTGCGCCGGTTTTCGGTACGGCAGGATCGGGACGGAAACCCCAAGTTCACCATCTGGATGCGCAAGGCGTCCTTCATTGGTTTGCCGGTATTTGCTCTCTGTCTCACTTTCGGCGCCTTCGACTGGCTGATGAGCCTGAACTGGCACTGGTTTTCAACCATGTGGGGCCCGTATATTTTCGCCGGCACGGCAGGCAGCTCGATGTCGCTCCTCGTCCTCGTCACGACCGCGTTGCGCAAGGCCGGTTACCTGAAGGGCGTGGTCACGATCGAGCATTACCACATCATGGGAAAGTGGATGTTGGCCTTCTCTGTTTTCTGGGCCTACATCGGCTTCAGCCAATACATGCTCTATTGGTACGCCAACATCCCCGAGGAAACGCAGTACTTTATTGTCCGCAACACGGAGGGTTGGAATGTGCTGAACTGGATTCTGGTCATCGGACGGTTCTTCGTTCCGTTCGGCATCCTGCTCATGCGTTCGGTGAAAAAGAAGCCGACGGTTCTTTGCTGCATCGCAGGCTGGATCCTCTGCATGCAGTTGCTCGACATGTATCTCATTGTCCTGCCCGCGCTGCACGGGACCGGGATTCATCTCAGCATTCTCGATTTTCTGCCGCTCATCGGGATCGGCGGCACCCTTGCCTTTTTCTACCTTCGGATTGTCGGTAACACTTCCCTTTTCCCGGTGCGTGACCCGCGCCTGATCGAATCACTCCGCCTCACCAACTAACCGTGCCTAACGACGAGACACTCGCCCATCCTGAGCAACCGCGCTTCCTGCTTTCCGCATGGTTGTGGGCGGTCGTGCTCTTCGTTTTCTTCGGCGCGATCGTCGCGATCACCTTTGGCGCGATGCACCGCGGCTCGACTTACGAGGATGAGCGGGCCAAGACCCGTACCGAAAAATTGAAGACGGCGCGCGAGGAATGGAACGCAAAATTGAATCACTACGGCTGGGTGGATAAGGACAAAGGGTTTGCGCACATCCCGATCCAGCGCGCGATGGAGTTGGAAATGGCCGATCTTCAGTCGAAGAAGCCTGCGCCTGCCGGACCGATCGCGACCCCGGCGCCGGAAGCTCCGCCCGTGACTGCGACTGGCGCGGAACAGCCCGCCAATCCGCCCGCCGCTGCCCCGGTGGCCTCGGCGACTCCGGCCACGGCGGCCGAAAGTCCCGACTCGGCGGTCCACGGCCAGCCCGCCGCTGCCGCAAATCCCGCTAATGCCGTACCGGGCACGCAACCGGGAGCCGCCGCCACGCCTGCCGCCGCGCCGCAAACGCATTCTGATGTGCCGCCAGTTTCGCCAACAGGCACGCCATTTTTGAAACCACCGGGCACGCCCATCCCGGCGAGAGGAGCGCCCACGCCCAAGTCATGAGCTTCTCCGATTTTTTCATCAAATTGAAAAGCTACGATCAAAACGCGACCATCATTTTCGATCGAGACGAGCCGATCGGTCAGGCGACCGATCTGGTTCTGCCGGACCGGCGCTGGTTCAATCGCCGGGCTCGTCGCAAACTCGGGCGAACGGTGGAGGCCGCACCTGAACGTTCATGAATCCGTCTGCTACCACTAACGAAGAGGTTTCCGCCGATGTCGAGGTGACGACGAGCGACGTCGAGAGAGTCGAGCGTGCGTTAATCGATGCCTCGACCCGTCTGCCGGTGCTGGTCTTTTACACGTCAGCGATTGCCTGGCTCCTGCTCGCGACTTTTCTCGGCATCCTTACTTCGTTCAAGATGCACGCGCCCGATTTTCTTTCGGGCTGGGCGTTTCTCACCTGGGGACGGATTCGACCGGCGCATTTGAACGCGCTCGTTTACGGCTGGGGTTCGATGGCCGGAATGGGAACGGCGATCTGGCTCATGGCGCGGCTTTGTCGGACGACCCTGCGCCATCCGCTTCTGCTCATCGCGGGCGCTGCGTTTTGGAATCTCGGAGTTTTGATGGGAATCGGCGGCATCCTGGCCGGCGCCACGACCGGTTACGAATGGCTCGAATTTCCGGGCTTTTCCGCGCTGACGCTTTTCGTCGCTTACCTGCTCATCATGACATGGACCTTGATCATGTTCCGCTACCGGAGGCGCGGTCATGTTTACATCACGCAATGGTATTTGTTAGGCGCATTTCTCTGGTTCCCGTGGCTGTATGCGGCCGCTCAAGTCATGCTTTTCATTGTCCCGGTGCAGGGCGTGATGCAGGCCGCAGTGAATTGGTGGTTTGCCAATAATCTGCTCTTCCTTTGGTTCGGATCGATTGGTCTCGGGACGGTTTATTACATGATCCCGAAAGTCATCGGACGGCCGGTGCATAGTTATTATCTGGCCGCGATCGGGTTCTGGACCTTCGCTCTTTTCTCGAGCTGGACGGGAATGCAGCGCCTGATCGATGGACCGTTCCCGGCTTGGATGATCACCGCCAGCATTGCCGCCATGATCCTGTCGATCATCCCGGTCGCAACGGTCGGACTCAATCATCATATGACGATGCGGGATCACTTCCCGCTCATGCGCTATAGCCCGACGCTACGTTTCACTGTTTTCGGCGCGATCGCCTACACCGCGTTTAGCGTCGTCGGCGTCATCATCTCGCTCCGCTCAATGGCGCGGATCGTTCATTTTACCGAGGCCAGCATGGGCTACACGATGATGGGACTCTACGCCTTCTTCACGATGGTCATGTTCGGCTCGATGTATTACATCGTGCCGCGGCTCGTAGGTCGCGAATGGCGTTACGCGTCGCTCATCAAGCTACATTTCTGGGGTTCGACCTATGGCATCGGCTTGATGGTGCTGCTCTTATTGGTTGGCGGTTTCGTGCAGGGCTTGAGCTTGAACGATCCCACGCTCTCGTTCGCGGAAAGCACGGAATCAATTCTGCCTTATCTCCGCGGACGGACGCTTTCCTGGATATTGCTCAGCGTTTCGCATCTCGTCTTTGCCTTCCATTTCGGATTGATGCTTCTCGGCTTTGGCCGGACGGCGAGCGTTCCCACGTTTCTAAACCCGCTCGAAAGCGAAGGAGGCGGACACTAAATGAAAGGCCTCCAACCGCTCTTCCTCGGTATCTTCGGGATTTTTACTTTTTCATGGCTCGGCATGACGGTGGTGCCGAATCTCCAGATCGGCAGCCTCAACCCGCAGTCGGACGAAGAGGGGACGGATGTCTATCCGATGCCCCCTTCCGGGATGGCTTTGCGCGGAGCGCAGGTCTATGCCGCGAATGGTTGCGTCTATTGTCACACTCAACAGGTGAGGCCGGAGTACGGCGGCTCCGATCTGGAGCGGAAGTGGGGCGATCGGAGGAGCGCGCCGCGCGATTATATTTTCGAACCGAAGGTCCTTCTCGGCAAAATGCGGACAGGCCCTGATCTCGCCAATGTAGGACATCGGACAGCGCTGGCCGACGCCGCTTCTCCAACGCCTGCGGCAGGCGCCGCTGCGGCACCTGCTCCGGGAACAAGTCCCGCCGCCGCTGCTTCCCCAGCAGCAGCTTCTCCCGCGGCCAGTCCAGCAACCACAGTCGCGGCAGCCTCGCCTGCGGCGTCACCCGCTGCGGCGCCAGGTGCGCCCGCGATCTTACCACCGGCGGGGAGCCAACCCGCGGCCAACGTTCCGACTTCGGCGCCGTCGATGGTCGCCGACGTGAAAGCCCTGACGAAAGACGGCAAGCCGATCCCTTACACCGCGGCCTGGCATCACCGCCATCTCTACAATCCACGCAGCATTGCGCAGGATTCCAACATGCCCGCCTATCGGTTCCTCTACGAGAAACACCGGATCAGTGGCGAGCTTTCACCCGATGCGATTAATTTCGCCGGCGACAGTGGCGAAAATCCGGAGGGAGGCTGGGAAATCGTTCCGAGCTATGACGCCAAGTGTCTTGTCGCCTATCTCATGTCGCTCGATCAATCTCACCCGCTGAAAGAAGCCAAAGCGCCGGCAACGGTGGCAGCCGCGCCTGCTGCTGCAACGGAGGCAAAGAAATGACCGATCAGCCTCCAGAAAACCGGCCTCGTCAGGGCATGGATTACGGTGAAACCCAGGAGGTGCAGGAAACGCACGCCGCGATCTATCGCGAAAAAGTGGAGCCGCGCGTCGGTCGCGAACCACTCTCGCTCTGGCTGATTGCAACCTATGGACTCGCTGTCTTTTTCGGCGGCGCCTATCTCGGGCGTTACGCTGGAAATTTCAGTGGAGACGGACTGGACTACATGGGCGGTGCGCCGCGCGTGGCGGCGAAGGCGAGTGCGGCCAGCGCCGAACAGGTGACAGAACTGACTCCGGTCGAAAAAGGAAAAAAGATTTTCTTGGCAAACTGCGCCACCTGTCACCAGGCCAATGGACTCGGCGTGGCGGGTCAATATCCGCCGCTGGCCGGCTCGGAAATCGTGAACGGTGGTTCGCGTCGGCCCGTCATGATTGTTCTGAAGGGTTTGCAAGGTCCGCTGACTGTAAAAGGCCAGCACTACGGCACGGCGGTGATGCAGCCGTGGGAAAAAACTTTGAACGATCAAAAGATAGCGGAAGTGTTGACCTACGTTCGGCAGGAATGGGGGAACACTGCCGGGCCGATTACTCCGGAAGGGGTCGCGGCGATGCGCAAAGAGCTGGCGGGTCGGGCTGAATCTTTCACCGAACCTGACATTTTAGCGGTCCCGACGGAAGCCGATGTTCCTGGCGGTGCCCCTCCGGCACCAGCCGCTGGAGCCTCCACCCCGGGCGCCAATCCTCCGACGCCGAAGCCGTAAGCAAGGATTCGTTAGGTCGAGACTCTGTCGAGCTGCGCGACAGGCGTGGCTCCAGAAAGTTGCTCTTCCCCGCCCAAACGGATTTGCCCAGCCGAAAGACGCAGTCGCCTACGGGCTCGGCTGAACGCTCGCAGCCGGAGACGCGACCGGCGCGCCTGCTGGCACGACTCCAACGGCCGCTGCTGCCGCGGAAGGCGTTGAGGCGGTGCCGGTCCCGGGTGCGACGGTGCCTTGCGCAACCGGAGCCAGCTTCGCTTTCGCATCCGTCGCGGCCTTTTGCGCAGCGGCTTTCGGCGGAAGGGGCGCGGCAGCCTTGGCCGGCGCTGATGTTTTCAGCAACTCACGACGGAGCGCGGAGTCGGGCGCACCGCGATGTGCATAGAGGATGGAAAGCAGGAGGACGAGAGCAAAGAAAATGCTGGCCAGCCAGGTCGTGATCGTCGTCAAAACGGTCGTTGTCTGCGCGCCAAAGATATTTTCCGTGACCCCACCGCCGAAGGCCGCGCCGAGTCCCTCGCTTTTCGGACGCTGCATCAGAATGACGAGCATCATGAGCACGGCCACGAGCGCCTCGGTCACGAGCAGGATGTTGATCAAAATGGTCATCGGGACGGGCAATATGGCGAAAGCCGGGAGTTTGTCCACGGCGAAGGCGCCGCGATTTCCTTAGCGCACCGGCACCTTGCGATGCACCCAGACGCTGTTCACGATCCCGAGTCCGAACATGATCATGAGCGCAAACGAGCCACTGTAACTGATGAGCGGCAACGGCAAACCAGTGATCGGCAAGATCGAAATCGTCATCCCGATGTTCTGGAAGACGTGGGTGAAAATGAGCGTGGTGATTCCGATGACTAACAGCAGCCCAAACATGTCGCCCGCCTTGTACGCAACGTGGAGACACGTCAGCAGAAGCAGGGCAAAGGCGCTGAGAAGTGCGATCCCGCCGACGAATCCCCACTGCTCGCCGATCGCGGAAAAGATGTAGTCATTATGCACCGCCGTGGCCGGAAGAAAGCCCAGCTCGATCTGCGTATTGGGCGCCTTGAACCCTTTGCCGGCCCAACCGCCAGAGCCGATTGCGATCAGCGACTGGTTGATCGCCCAAGCCGAGCCCTGCCGATCAATATCGGGATTGATGAACGCGGTGATCCGCTCCTGTTGATACGGCTTCAGCCCCATGTAAGCGATCGGGATGAACGCGACCACGATCAGGACAATGCAGATCAAGTAACGGAGCGGAATTCCGCCAACGAAAAGTAACGCGAGAATAACCGGACCCCAGATGATGGTTTCCCCGAGATCCGGCTGCATCAGGATCAACAGGCACGGCGCGCCGGCGATCGCGCCGCAGATCGTCAAGCGGAGCATTGGATGCATTCTTTGGAATTGGCTCAGGAAAAGCGCGACCACCATGATGCCGGCAACGACCGCGAGCTGCGCCGGCTGGAAATTGATCGGGCCGAGGTGCAGCCAGCTGCGGGATCCGTAGACCTTGGTGCCGATGAAGCGCGTGAGGATGAGGAAGAACAATCCGGCGAGATACATCGGCAAAGCGCCCCATTTGACCCAGCGGTAATCGATCAGGCTCGCCACCATGAAGGCGAAAAAGCCGACCGCAACCCAGCTTGCCTGTTTGCGCCAGAACTCGGAGGCGGTCGGGTCCTGTCGCATGTAAGTCGCGCTATAGATGGCGATTACGCCGAAAATCGCCAACGCCAGCATATTGGCGAGGAGGAGCCAGTTCAGGCCAAGGAGTTTTCGCAGAAAAGGCGTCATAAGTGAGCCGGTTTCGACCCGGAAAAGCGTAAGATGGCGTGCCCGACGCTGGAAGTCCAGTCGTGGTCGCCCATGTCCGTTTTAAGAATTTTATCTTTCTGGGCATCAGGTGTTTACATCGATATTGCCGGATTGGTAGGCTGCTCGTCCTTGTCAGTCCATGACCGGCAATCTAAACTAGTAGCCGTTCCCACTGGATGGAGGTTTTGATGGCGAAGAAAAAGGCAAAACGAAAAGCGGCTCGACCGACGCTGCCCATGCAGCGCCACCTCAATCTTCGCCATGAAGGGCGCTGTTTCGATTTGCAGGAAATCTTCGAGCGCGTGAACACGCGCCATTTCCGCGGACGTCTGCGCGGTTACAAAGTTGTCTGGGGCCGACGTCGTAAAGAACGGCCGCGCGAATATTTCATCTTCGGTTCGATCCAGGAAGAAGATCGCGTCATCCGGATTCATCCGTTGCTCGATCAGCCGTTCGTCCCGCGCTGGTTTCTCGAGTACGTGCTTTACCACGAGATGCTGCACTCAGTGGTGCCCGACGAGACCGATTCCGCCGGTCGCCGTCGTATTCACACCGAGGAATTCTATCGCCGTGAAAAGGCTTTTCCTCGTTATCGTCGCGCGCGTCGGTGGGAAGACGAGAACCTCGCCCGCTTCCTTCGCTAGCAAATCCCCCTAACGAACTTCCGCCGCGGCCGGCCGGTCGTTGAATTCAGACGGCGAGGGTGTCGTTGCTACGTTCTTCTTGATGAGGTACCAGAGCGCGGTCGCGAGCAGGAGGGATGTCAGTTTCGCGCGCCAGTTGTTCAGGATCAGCTTCTTCATGATAACGATGGAGCAATACTTCGCCGAGCCGCTGCCGGAAAGTTTCCGGGGTAAAGTTGCGCTCGAGCCGACGCCGGTAACAAATCGAAATCCCGCCGGTCTCCTCGGAAACGACGACCGCCACGGCATCTGATTCCTCCGTAATCCCGAGCGCTGCGCGATGTCGCAGACCGAGGCTGCGATCCAGTGTTTCGCGTTGGCTCACCGGGAAAATGCAGGCGGCGGCAGCGATCCGGCCGTTGCGCACGATCACGCCGCCGTCGTGGAGCGCCGATTTCGGATGGAAAAGCGTAAGCAGAAGCTCGGTCGAGAAGGCTGCGTCGACGATCACGCCCGTTTCTTCGTAAATCTTGATCGAAGTGTCGCGTTCGATCGCGATCAAGGCGCCGAATTGTTTGTTCGAAAGCTGTGTCACCACTTCCGCGAGATCGTGCACCGTCTCGCGCTTTTCGCTCGTCAGGGAAAAAATCGGATGACCGCCCAGTTCCGCCAAAGCGCGGCGGAGCTCCGGTTGAAAAATCACGACAAGCGCGACCGCGAGGAAAACGGAGAAGCTCCGGATGATGAAGCTGATCACGACCAGGTTCAGTAGTTGCGAGATCAGGATGAGCGTGAGGAAAACAATCGCCAGACCAGTCAGCACCTTGGCGCCGCGGGTGCCGCGGAAATAAAGGTAGCCGTAGTAGATGACGACGCTGAGGAGCAGGATCTCGACGGCGCTCCGCCACTTATCGAAAAAAATCTGGATGAGGTCGTGAATCATCGGGTGGCGGCGAGGACGGCTTCCGTGGTGCGGAGTGCGGTGGAGTTCGAGGCGACGTCGTGAACCCGGACAACATCCGCGCCCCGCGCTCGGAGGAGCGAGGTCAGCGCGACCGTAGCGCTGGCGCGGTCGCCGGATTGGCCAGCGATTTTGCCGAGGAAGGACTTGCGCGAGACGCCGACGACAAGCGGGCGATTTTCCACCCGGAGCCGCGGCAGGTTGGCGAGCAACTCGAGATTGTGCGCAATCGTTTTGCCGAATCCGATTCCCGGATCGAAGGCAACGCACATGGGATCCACGCCACAGCGTACGGCCTGCGCAAATTGCTGTCGAAAAAAATCGCCGACCTCCGCCACCACATCTCCATAGGTGGGATTGGCTTGCATCGTTTCGGGTGTTCCCTGCATGTGCATGATGATCAAGGTCGCGTCTTTCTCAGCGGCCAGCGACAGCATCTCCGGATCGTTTCGGCCGCCGCTGACATCGTTGATAATCGAGGCGCCTGCTTCAAGCGCGACCCGTGCCACCGCCGCCTTTGAGGTGTCGATCGAAAGCTGCGCCTGGGCGGAAGACGCGAGTTCGCGAATAACCGGCAGGACGCGCTCCATCTCCTCGTTAGGCGAAACGGGCTTTGCGCCGGGGCGGGTTGATTCGCCTCCCACGTCGATGATGTCCGCGCCGCTCCGCGCCATCTCCAAGCCGTGTTTGACCGCGGCCTGGGTCGCAAAAAATTCGCCGCCGTCGGAGAAGGAATCGGGCGTCACGTTCAGCACTCCCATGACGAGGGCGCGCTGCGTCAGGTCGAGGACATTTCCGCCCACCTTCCAAAGCACTGCCGGCATCACGGTTTCAGACTATCACAGCCGACAGTTTATTCGACTAACGAACGCCGGCCGCAAATGTCGGCTTTCAATCAGGCTTCTTTCTCCGATGATGTTCGGTCCGACATGAAACGCGACGCTGATACGAAACAAAGAATCCTTGCCCTCCTCCGCTCGCCAAAGTATCGGCCGCTCGACAAGAAGGAACTGGCCCGCGCTCTCGGCTTTAAGAGCGAGGCGCGGAGCGATCTCAAACCGGCGTTGCGCGAACTGGAGCAGGCTGGCGAGATCGCGCGGATCCGGAAAAATCGCTACATCCTTCCCGGGGAAGCGGATCTGGCGACTGGCAAGATCCAGATTCACCAGGCTGGCTTTGGGTTTCTCAGCCGGGAAGGTTCCGACCAGGGCGACATCTTTATTTCCGCCGAGAACACCGGCACCGCCATGAACGGCGACCGCGTCGTGGCTCGCATCACGCGCGATGCAAATTACGCGCGCGCCCGGAGTGGCAGCAATCGGCCGGAAGGCCGTGTTATCCGCATTCTGGAACGAGCGCACGACACGATCGTCGGCACGCTGCAGCAGACCCGGAATTTTTTCTACGTTGTGCCGGACGATCCCCGGATGGTGCACAACGTTTACGTCCAACCGCGGCCCCTGCCGGGCGCGCCCCGTGCGCCGCAACCCAACGACAAAGTTGTCGTTAGGCTGGAACCGTGGGAATCGCGCCATGTCAACCCCGAGGGAGAAATCGTCGAACTGCTCGGCCGCGCGACCGATCCGGGAATCGACATGCTCTCGATCATCCGGAAGAACAATTTGCCGGTCGAGTTTCCCGACGCCGTGCTGGCCGAGGCCGATGCCATCCCGGAAACGGTCGATCCGAATCGTCACGGGGAACGCGAGGATCTGCGCGACAAATTTATCGTCACGATCGATCCCGACGACGCGCGCGATTTCGACGACGCGATCAACGTCGAGCAACTGCCAGGTGGAGAGTGGGAACTTGGAGTGCACATTGCAGACGTTTCCGCTTACGTCACGCCGGGAAGCGCGCTCGATCGCGAGGCGCTGAAACGCGGGAACAGCGTTTATCTCGTCGACCGGGTCATCCCCATGCTGCCCGAGCGGCTGAGCAACGGCGTCTGTAGCCTCAATCCGCATGTCGTTAGGCTGACGCATTCGGTTTTCATCCGCTTCGCCAGGAACGGCGCCCCGCGCAATGCGCGTTTTGCGCGGAGCATCATCCAGAGCGCCCGGCGTCTTACCTACAAGGAAGCCTTCGCGATTATGCAGAGGCCGGCGCATGACGAGCTCTCGCGCCGTCTGCACACGGCTTGGGAGCTTGCCTCGCTTTTGCGCCGGAGGCGTTTTGCGCACGGTTCGCTCGATCTCGATTTTCCGGAGGTAAAGGTCGTCGTCGACAGGGCGACCGGCCGGCCGCTGCGGCTGGAGCGGATCGAAAACGATGCGTCGCACCAGTTGGTCGAGGAATTCATGCTCGCGGCCAACGAAGCCGTCGCGAGCGAGCTTAAGAATCGGCTCGTTCCGACCGTTTATCGCGTTCACGAAACGCCCGATCCTGACAAGCTGGCCGAGTACCGGGATTTCGTGATCAGTTACGGCTTCAACGCCGGCGACCTGACCAACCGCAAGGAATTGCAGCGCCTCCTCGAATCGTTCCGAGGTAAACCAGAAGAGCAGGCGCTCAAGATCGGTCTGCTCAAGAGCCTGAAACGCGCGCGGTATGCGATCCAGCCGCTCGGCCACTTCGGTCTTTCGAAGAACAACTACACCCACTTCACGAGCCCGATCCGTCGTTACGCCGATTTGGTCGTCCATCGCACCCTCGCCGATCGCGACGGCAAACGCGGTGTCCGCCGCGGCGCGGGCGAGCTGGCGGGAATCGCCGAGCACATTTCCGCCACTGAACGCGTGGCGGCCGAGGCGGAGAACGAGTCGGTGAAAATGAAGAAGCTCGAGTTTCTCCAGCTCCAACTGAGCGAGAAGAACCCGCAGGTGTTCCGCGCCATCGTGCTCGAGGTCCGCAATTACGGGCTGCTCATCGAGCTGCCCGACGTCCTTCTCACTGGGCTGGTCCACGTTTCCTCGCTGAGCGACGACTTCTACGTCTTCGACGGCACCCGCCGGCGCCTCATTGGCCGGCAGTCGAAACGCGTTCTGGCGGTTGGCGATGTCCTCAAGGTGGTGGTAGCACGAATCGACGTCTTCAAGCGCGAGGCCGACTTCGCGATCGTCACCGATCGGCCGGCCCGGAGTACCCGGCGGCGACGTTAGGATTCGAAAGATTTTGCTTCCCTTTTCGGCGAATGCAGGGCTAACATCCGCGCCGTCGAAATGGACAGCATCATCGAAACAAGAGAGTTGCAGATCGAACGAAAACTTTTCTCGATTGACCTGCGCGAAAATGGCCGCGGCAGATTCCTCAGGATCACCGAAGACAGCCAGGGCCATCGCAACGTTATCATCGTCCCGATGTCGGGAGTCGACGATTTCGCGGACGCGATCGATGACGTTCTCGCCTCAGAGCCGGCATAAGTCGCACCCCTGACGGAACGACTCGGTCAGACTCGAGTCTGTCGACCGCTGCGTTGACACTCTCATGACGCGCTTTAGCGTGCGCTTCCGGCGCAAACCTCAATTTTTCTCATGGCCACAAAATCCAAGTCATCCCGCTCCAGGTCTCCTTCCAAAGCCAAACCGAAAGCCAGCGCGGCCAAAAAAACGAAACGCAACGTCTATTACTTCGGTGACGGCAAGGCCGACGGCGCCGGCAGCATGAAGCCGCTTCTCGGCGGCAAAGGCGCGAACCTCGCGGAAATGACACGCATCGGGTTGCCGGTGCCGCCGGGATTCACCATCACGACGGAAGTCTGCACCTACTTTTCCGAGAATAAACGCGCCTATCCAAAGGGCCTGCAAGCCGAAGTCGAGGCGGCGCTGGCCAAGGTCGAGAAATCAGTCGGGAAAAAGCTCGGCGACAAGCAGCGTCCGCTTCTTCTTTCCGTCCGCTCCGGGGCGCGCGATTCCATGCCCGGGATGATGGACACGATTCTGAATCTCGGAATGAACGACACCGTGGTCGGGATCGTGGCCAAGGCGACCAATAACCCGCGCTTCGCCTGGGATTCGTATCGTCGTTTCCTGCAAATGTATGGCGACGTTGTGATGGGCGTGCAGAAACGCGCGGGCGAAGATCATGACCCTTTCGAGAGCGTGATCGAGCACCTCAAGGACGAGCGCTACGGCAACCACAATTTCCCCGATGTCCAGCTTTCGGTCGATGACCTGAAAGAGATGGTCCAGCGTTTTAAAGACCTAATCAAGGAACGCACCGGCAAGTCGTTCCCGCAGGATCCGCGCGCGCAGTTGTGGGGCTCGATCAGTGCCGTTTTCGGTTCCTGGAATAACGACCGCGCTGTGGTTTACCGCCGCAAATACGGCATTCCCCACGATTGGGGCACGGCGGTCAACGTACAGACCATGGTTTTCGGCAACATGGGCGACACGAGCGCGACCGGAGTCGCTTTTACTCGCGATCCGGCGAGCGGCGAAAAGGTTTTCTACGGCGAGTATCTCATCAACGCGCAGGGCGAAGACGTTGTCGCGGGTGTTCGGACACCGCACCCGATCGCGAAGCTGGCGGAGGAAATGCCGGCCGCGCACAAGGCACTCCTCAAGGTGCGCGCACTGCTCGAGAAACATTTCAAGGACATGCAGGACCTCGAATTCACGGTCGAGGACAACCGCCTTTACATCCTGCAAACTCGCAACGGCAAACGCACCGGATTGGCCGCCGTTCGGATCGCGGTCGAGATGGTCGATGAGCGTTTGATCACGAAGGAGATGGCGATCAAGCGCATCCCGGCCGATTCGTTGGCCCACTTGCTCGCGCCGATTTTCGACCGCAAATCGATCGCTGCGGCAAAAAAAATCGCGAGCGGCCTCCCCGCCGGCCCGGGTGCGGCGTCCGGTCACGTCGTCTTCAGCGCGGAAGAAGCGGTCCGTCGCTCCGAGCGCGGCGACAAAGTTCTTCTGGCGCGTGTCGAAACTTCTCCGGAAGACCTGCGCGGCATGATCGCAGCCGAGGGGATCTTGACTGCGCGCGGCGGCGTTTCTTCACACGCGGCGTTGGTCGCGCGGCAGATGGGCAAGGTCTGCGTCTGCGGCGCCTCCGGGGTCGAGATTAATTATCAAAAGCGTACCCTGACCGCGAGCGGCACGACTCTGAAAGAAGGTGACTATCTTTCAATCGACGGCACAGCAGGCGAAGTCTTCGCCGGCGAAGTGACGACCGCGCCCTCCGAGATTGTGCAGGTGTTGGTTGATCGTTCCCTTGACGGGAAAAAGAGCGCGACCTACCAGCAATTCGCCAAGCTCATGGCCTGGGTCGATCGCGCCCGCAAACTCGACGTGCGCACGAACGCCGATACTCCCGAGCAGGTCGAGAACGCGATCGCTTTCGGCGCCAAGGGCATCGGCCTTTGCCGGACCGAGCACATGTTTTTCGAAGGCAACCGGATCGATGCGATGCGCGAAATGATCCTGGCAGAAGATAAAGAGACTCGGGTCAAGGCGCTCGGGAAATTGCTTCCCTATCAGCGGAAAGATTTTGCAGGGATTTTCACCGTGCTCGACGGTTTGCCGGCCACGATTCGTTTTCTCGATCCGCCCCTGCACGAATTTCTCCCGCACGACAAAGAGCGGCAACTCGATCTCGCCCGCAATATCGGGATACCGGTCGAAATTATCTCGCGCCGCGTCCGCGAACTTCACGAGTTCAATCCAATGCTGGGCCATCGCGGGTGCCGGCTCGGGATCACTTTTCCTGAGATCTCCGAGATGCAGGCGCGCGCGGTTTTCGAAGCCGCCGCTGAAGTGCAGAAGAAGGGCAAGAAAGTCCGGCCCGAAATCATGATTCCGCTCGTCGGTTTTCCGAGGGAGTTGAAGCTGCAGATCGAGATCGTGCATCGCGTCGCGGCGGAGGTCGCGAAAGAGAAGAAAACGAAGTTCAATTACCTCGTTGGGACGATGATCGAGATTCCACGTGCCGCCCTCGTGGCGGACGAGATCGCGAAGGACGCGGAGTTCTTCAGTTTTGGAACAAACGATCTCACGCAGACTACGCTCGGCATGAGCCGTGACGATTCCGGGACCTTCCTGCCCGCCTATGCGGAGCTGGACATTGTGCCTAACAATCCTTTTGCCTCCATCGATCAAAAGGGCGTGGGGCGCCTGATGGAAATCGCGCGCGATCTCGGGCGCAAGACGCGCCCGGATATCAAGTTGGGCATTTGTGGCGAACACGGCGGCGAACCTTCGAGTGTGAAATTCTGCCACCGGCTTGGACTGGCCTACGTGAGTTGCAGCCCGTTCCGCGTCCCGATCGCCAAGCTGGCCGCGGCCCAGGCCGCGCTCCAGTCCTAGGGCGCGGCCGGTTCGTTAGGCAGGTTTGGCGGAGGCAAGGCGCCGGCGCTTGCTCCAGTTCCATTGGCAAGGCATGCTCAAGGGCGAGGCTCCGAGCAATCGCCCGACTCAACTTCAACCAACATCACGCCATGTATCTGAAACGCTTTTTTGTCGAAGGACTCGCTCACGCTTCCTACCTCTTTGGCGCCGATGGTGAAGCCGCGGTGGTCGACCCGAAACGCGACGTCGACGATTACTTGGCCGCCGCCGAGAAGGAAGGCTTCAAGATTGTCGCGATCTTCAACAGCCATCCGCATGCCGATTTTGCCTCTGGCTTTCGTGAACTGGCGCAGCGCACCGGGGCGAAAATCTACATTTCGCACCTCGCGCCGGCGCAGTATGAACACATCGCGGCGCGCGACGGCGAGAAGATCACGATTGGTTCGCTCGAGGTCGAGCTGCTCGAGACGCCGGGCCATTCGCCGGACAGCTTTTCTTTCCTCGTTAGGGAAAATGGTCAGCCCACGGCGGTCTTCACCGGCGATCTTCTTTTCGTCAATGACGTCGGCCGCCCCGACTTGCGCGACGCCGATGAAGATCCGAGCGCGTTGGCGGGGAAGCTTTACGATTCCCTGCACGAAAAAATCCTCACCCTGCCGGACTCGGTAAAGGTTTACCCGTCGCACGGCGCGGGTTCGTTATGCGGCCGCGCCATCTCGGACGCCCCTTTCTCCCTCGTCGGCCAGGAACGGAAACTGAACTGGGCGATGCAAATCAAGGATCGGGCGGAGTTCGTTAGGCAAATGACCGCCAATCTGCCTGATCGCCCGGCTTACTTCTCCTTTGATGTCGAGCTGAACCTGGAAGGGGCCGAACCTTACAGCGCGCTTCGGCCGCTCGACGAGATGACCGAGGAGGAATTGAAGGACGCGGCGATGGTGATCGATGTGCGTGCGCCGGGCGAATTTGGCTCCGGACATTTTCCCGACAGCCTGAATATCGGCCTCGGCAGCCCTTCCTTTTCCACCTGGACCGGTTTCATGGTCCCGGGCGATAAGGCGATCGCGCTCGTCGTCGGCTCAGCCGAGGAAGCGAAAAAAGCGCGGCTCGAGCTGGCCCGGATCGGCTTCGATAATGTGCTGGGTTACAGCAAGGCCGAGGGTCTGACCGAAAAGCAGAAGTTGCCACAAACGACCGTCCATGAATTAAAAGCCAACCTTGAAAACAACGGCCCGCTCCTACTCGACGTCCGCACCCCGACGGAATGGAAGAGCGGTCACGTCGAGGGGGCGCGCCATGTCCCACTTTCCTCTTTTGGAAAGGCTCTGCCGGATTTGCCTAACGACCGCCCGATCGCGCTCATCTGCGGGAGCGGCTATCGTAGCTCGATCGCGAGCAGCATGCTCCAGGCGCGCGGCTACGAGAAGGTCGAGAACGTGACCGGAGGCATGATGGCCTTCAGCGAGTTGGACCACTGAGCTGGCCTAACGAAGTTTCGGTTACGGCAGATTGTAAATTTAATTGCCCGGCGGATTTTGTCGGTGCTGCCGCAGCGAAGGCGAACCTTGATCGTCTGGGAGCGCAATAATCCGCTAGCTTCAGACAAGTGTTGCTAACGACCTGGAAGGAACGGTCGTGGAAATGGCGCCGGTGGCCGACGCCTCCAGCCCAACTTTTCTGGTGAAACT
>DASXYO010000205.1:0-7328 GCA_036502465.1 Chthoniobacterales bacterium | reverse complement strand
AGCGCGCAACCGGCCTGGCTCCGTTTCGTGCCCAAGCCCGGACCGTGGATGGTGCGGGTGAAGCAGTTCATGGGCTTTCTTCTTCTCGCCACGCTGCTCTTTTTGCTCTGGGTGCTGGGAGTGGCGCGCGGGATCGACGCCGCGATCTGGGTGAGCGCGTTTCTGCTCGCACTCAGCGTCGCCTGCTGGATGCTCGGCTCGTTTTCGACCGCGACTGCTTCGCGCACGCAACGCTCGGTCGTGCTCGTGCTCATACTCGTGCTCGTCGCCGGGAGCGGCTTTTATTTTATCGGGGAAAAATTCGCGACCTCGAAAAACGCGGCTTCGAGCCTACCGAAAGGCGACTGGATCCCGTTCAGTCCGGAGCGGGTGCAAGCGGAACTGGCACAGGGGCACAGCGTGTTTGTCGATTTCACCGCGGCGTGGTGCATCACCTGCAAGTTCAATGAAGCCTCCGTCCTCGAGAGTGCGGCGGTGAAGAGCGCCTTTGAGCGCTACGGCATCGTGAAGATGAAAGCGGATTGGACCAACGCCGATCCGCTTATCACGAAAACTTTGAAACAATTCGGGCGGGTCGGTGTCCCATTGTACGTGCTCTACCCTGCCTCGTCTCCGAACCACCCGATCCTGCTGCCGGAACTGCTCACCCAGGCTCTGGTCCTGGATCATCTGCAATCCGCCGCGCCGAAAGTCGCGGTCGCACCGTAACTTTATGAAAAAACTCCATCTGCTTTGGCTCACGCTCACTGCTCTTAGCGCCAGCGCTCTCCTGGCTGCGGAAGCGCCCAAGGTAGGCGCACCCGCGCCCGCTTTTTCGCTTTCGGATTCCAACGGAAAGACGCACTCGTTAGGCGAGCTGAAGGGGAAATATGTCGTGCTCGAGTGGTTCAACCCGGGCTGCCCGTTCGTGCAGAAGCACTACGAGAGCGAAAACATGCAGCAGTTGCAGCAGGAGTTCACCGGCAAGGACGTGATCTGGCTAACGATCGATTCTTCGGCCGAGAGCAAGGAAGGATACCTCAGCCCGCCGGACGCGAATAAGCAGATGAGCGATTGGAAAATGAAACCAACCGCACTCCTGCTCGATCCCGACGGCAAGGTCGGCCACGAATACGCCGCCACCAACACGCCGCACATGTACGTGATCGATCCGGAAGGAAAATTGATCTACTCCGGCGCGATCGACAGCAAGCCGACGGCGAACCCAAACGACATCGCCAGCGCGACCAATTACGTGAAAGCGGCCCTGACGGAAGCGATGGCGGGCAAGCCGGTCACGACTTCCAACACCCGCGCCTACGGTTGCTCGATCAAATACGCACGCTAAGCCCCGTTTGCTCGCAAGCGACCGGCCAGCCGGAGGAGCGGGCGGGGCATCAGCCTAACGAGTGTCATGCCGAATTTCATCACGGCGCCTGGAATGACGATCGCCTGGTCGCGTTCCACGCCGCGCAGCCCGGCCGCGACCACCTCCTCGACCGCGACGCGAGCGATCCCGGAACCCGGGACGGTGTTGCGCCCTTCCCGGCGCGCCACCTGGGAAAACTCCGTCTGCACCGGACCCGGACAAAGGGCGGTCACGCCGATGCCGGCGGCGCGCAGTTCGGTCCGGAGGGCGTCGGAGAAACTGGTCACGTACGCTTTCGTCGCGGCATAGACGGCAAAATTGGAAAGCGACAGAAAACCGGCCGAGGAGCTGACATTCAAGATCGCGCCACGCTTCTGCTCGATCATCGTGGGCAGGAGGCCGCGCGTCAGCCGGGTCAGCGCGACGATGTTCACCAGCATCATCTGGTCGAGACGCTTCGGATCCGCGCTGACGAAGGGGCCGAGATCGCCGAGCCCGGCGTTGTTGATCAACAAATCGACGCCGGGTTTTTGCGCCGCTGCCCAGGCGATCAGCTCGTCAATGGCCTCGTGCTGCGAAAGATCGGACATGCGGATCTCGACCCGCAGTTGCGGATTTCGCCCGAGCAGTTCCGCGCGCAATTCTTCCAGGCGCTCCTGGCGCCGCGCCACGAGGACGAGCGTCGCGGCGCGGTCGCACAACTGCCTCGCGAACTCGCGGCCGATCCCGGCCGAAGCGCCGGTGATCAACACATGACAACCATCGAGTTGCTTCATGAACTGTCCTTTGCCAGGAGCGGCTCGAGCACGCGCCAGACGTTGTCCGCCAGGATGCGATGCCCGGCCGCGGTGGGGTGCATATGATCTGCCTGGTTCAATTCGGTGTGGCCGCCCACACCTTCGAGCAAAAACGGGACGAGCGCCGCCTGGTTCTCGCGTGCGAGGTCAGAAAAAACGTCGCGAAAAGCCGTGGCATAATCGGCGCCCATGTTCGGCGGAATCTGCATGCCGGCGATGACGATTTTGATTCCGGGGTTCTTCGCTTTCACCCGGTCGATGATCGCCTGGAGATTGGCTTTCGTCTGCGCGATCGGCAATCCGCGCAGTCCGTCGTTGGCGCCGAGCGCGAGGACGAGGACATCGATTTTTTTCTGCAGAACCCAATCGAGCCGGGCCAGCCCGCCGGCCGTGGTGTCGCCGCTGAGGCCGGCGTTCACGACGTTGAAGGGCAGATTTTTTTCCTTCAACTTCTGTTCGATCAACGCGGGGTAAGCCTCGGTTTCCTGCACGCCGAGCCCGGCGGTCAGGCTGTCGCCGAGGAAAAGGATCGTTCCGCCAAAGGCCGGCGTTGCGAGGAGGAACGCGAGGAGGAAGAGAATGTGGCGCGTCAATTTCCTCATGCGCGCCGTATCACCATCGCGTAAGCAAGACGCGCCGCTGTCACCCGTCAATGAACTCGCTCCCGATTCTCAACGTCCGCGACCTAACGAAAAGCTACCCGACCGGCGCGGGGCCGTTGACCGTCCTGCGCAACGTCTCCTTCAGCCTCGAGCAGGGATCGACGTGCTCGATTTTGGGTCCGTCCGGGAGCGGCAAGACGACGCTTCTTGGCCTGGCGGCGGGGCTCGATCTCCCGACATCCGGTTCGGTTCTGCTCAACGGAATCGCCCTCGCCGAGATCAGCGAGGACCAGCGGGCACGGGTGCGGAACGAGCTGGTCGGATTTGTTTTTCAGAACTTCCAGCTCATCCCGACACTAACCGCGCTCGAGAATGTGACTGTGCCGATGGAGCTGCGGGGCGACCGGACGGCGCGCTCGCATGCGCTCGATTTGTTGGAGCGCGTCGGCTTGGCGGAACGAAGCGCGCATTACCCGGCGCAGCTTTCCGGCGGCGAACAACAGCGCGTCGCATTGGCCCGGGCGTTCATCAATCGGCCGAAAATTCTTTTCGCCGACGAGCCGACCGGCAACCTCGACGCGGAGACAAGCCAGAAGGTGATCGAGATCATGCTGGAGTTGAACCGTAACGCGGGAACCGCGCTCGTTCTCGTCACGCACGATCCGGAAGTCGCTGGCCTAACGGAAAAGACAATTCGTCTGCGCAGCGGGGAGATGCTGGAATGACGTCGGCTAAGGTCTCGCGAAAACGCTCCGCGCAAAGGGCCGGGGAGCACAGGCCGCTGGCCTGTCGTTTCCGGCGGCTCACCGGAAACCGGGTGGTCCTCGGGAATAAATCTCGCAGCGTGCGTCCGGCCAGCGGCCGAACGCGACAGGCCAGCGGCCTGTGCGCCCCGGCAGGAGACCTGCGACGGTGTTCATGAAAGGCGCAGCGCTTCAGTTTTCACTTCGCATGGCCTGGCGCGACAGTCGCTCGAGCCGTCGGCGGCTTCTCCTGTTCTCGATTTCGATTTCGTTAGGCGTGGCGGCCTTGATCGCGATCGGCTTGTTCCGCGCCAGTCTTTCCCGAGCGATCGATGACCAGGCACGTTCGTTGTTAGGCGCGGATCTCGTGGTGGAGAGTTCGCGTCCCTTCACGCCGGCGCAGGAACAAATGCTTCGATCGTTAGGCAAAACGCAGGCGCGCGAGGTGCGCTTCCGCACGATGGCGCTCTTCCCGAAAGACGGCGGCACCCGGCTGGTTTATGTGCGCGCCTTGGGCGGAAGTTTCCCCTTCTACGGCAAGATGGAAACGAAGCCGGCCGGCGCCGCGCAGAGCTTCCGCAGTGGTGGCGAAGCGGTGCCGGAGGAAAGCCTGCTCTTCCAATTCCGCGCCCAGCCGGGCGACCCAATCAAAATTGGCGAAGCGACTTTCACGATCGCGGGTGCGTTGACCAAGATGCCTGGCGAAGCGTCGCCTGCCGCCAGCTTTGCGCCGCGCGTTTACATTCCGTTGCAGGATCTTGCGAAGACGAATCTGCTCAAGCCAGGGAGCCTCGCGCGGTATCTGGATTTCGTGAAGTTCGCGCCCGGCGTCGATGTCGCGACGGAAGTGGCCAAGCTCGCGCCACAGATCGAGAAGACCGGGCTGGAGTACGACACGGTCGCGAAACGGAAAAAGGGCCTGGGCGAGTCGCTCGATAATCTCTACCGCTTCCTCAGCCTGGTCGGTTTCATTTCGCTCCTCCTCGGCGCGGTCGGGGTGGCGAGCGCGATCCAGGCGCATCTCCAGCAAAAGGTGCGGACCGCGGCCATCCTGCGCTGCCTCGGCGCGGCTGGCCGCACGACAGTGGCGGTTTACCTGCTACAGGCCACGGCGATGGGACTGGTCGGCGTACTCGCGGGCGCGGCGCTTGGCCTAACGATGCATCGCATTCTGCCCAGACTGCTGCAAAGTTATATCCCATTTGTTCTTCCCAAAGCGATCGCGTGGACGCCGGTCTGGGGCGGAATGGTGGTTGGTCTTGCGGTCTGCATTCTCTTCGCGCTTCCGCCGCTGTTGCGTTTCCGTCGTGTTTCGCCGCTTCTCACGTTGCGCGCGTCGGTGGATGAAGCGGTGGCGCCAGGTCGGCGCGATTTCGTGACTTGGATCGTCTATTTCGTGATTGCGTCGAGCCTGACGGTTTTTGCCATGGTCCAGGCGGAGGCGTGGAGCGATGGAGTGTTTGTCGCGGGCGGCCTGGCGGTGGCGGTCGGAGTTCTCGTCGGAGTGGCGAAGTTGCTCATTTTCCTGGTGCGCAAACTTCTGCCGCCGGGATGGAGTTTTGTTCTCCGGCAGGGGCTGGCGAATCTTTACCGGCCGAACAATCGCACCCTCCTGCTCACCCTATCGTTAGGCTTGGGCACTTTTCTGCTCCTCACGATTTACCTGACCCGCGACGTGCTCCTGACTCAGTTCCGCTCCATTGATGCGAACAATCAGCCGAACATTTTTCTCTTCGACATCCAACCCGACCAGAAAAAGGCGGTCGCCGCACTCGTTAGGCAGGAACAACTGCCAGTCATTCAGGAGGCGCCAATCGTGACCATGCGCCTGGTGGAAGTGAAAGGCCGCAAGTCGTCTGATCTCCTGAAAGATCCGCAGCGCAAGATTCCAGAGTGGGAACTGGAACGCGAATATCGTTCGACTTACCGCGCCGATTTGAGTGAGACGGAGAAGATCACAGCCGGAAAATGGGTCCGGCATTTCGATTATCATCCGGGCGCAGCGGTGCCGGTATCGGTCGAACGGGATATCGCGCGGGATCTCGACCTAACGATTGGCGATTCGCTCGTTTTCGACGTGCAAGGAGTGGAGATCAAAGCGACGGTCGCGAGCCTGCGCGAGGTGGATTGGAAGCGTTTCCAGACCAACTTCTTTGTCGTCTTTCCGACTGGCGTTCTGGAAAAGGCGCCGACCTTCAACGTCCTCGTGAGTCGCGTTCCGAATCCGGCGGCCTCGGCTCGGCTGCAAAATGCCGTGGTAGCCAAATTTCCCAATGTTTCCGCGCTCGACCTGACTTCGGTTATTCAAACGGTCGATGGCATTCTGACCAAAGTCGCGCTCGTCATCCGGATCATGTCGCTCTTCACCGTCGGCACGGGATTGATCGTGCTCGGGAGTACGATCTGGAGCGGGCGCTACCAGCGCCTCAAGGAAAGTGTGCTTCTGCGAACGTTAGGCGCGACGCGCTGGCAGATCTGGAAAATCCTGAGCGCGGAATATTTGTTTCTTGGCCTGCTGGCGAGCGTAACCGGGATTGTCCTGGCACTGGCCGCGAGCTGGGCGCTGGCGGTGTTTGCATTCAAGCTCGCCTACACGCCATCCATTTTGCCCGTGGCGCTGACCGCGGTGATCGTTAGCGCGTTGACGGTTGGAGTCGGCTTGCTGACCAGCTACGGCCTTGGCTCAACGCCGCCTTTGGCCGTCTTGCGCGAAGAGCTGGATTGACGCAGACCGGCCAGTTCGCTTTTCGTTAGGGGACGCCAGCTGGCGCGCGGCATTTCGCCGAGGCGAAGGTGGCCGATGCGAGTCCGGACCAGTTGCTTCACTTCGTAGCCGATGGCGAAAAACATCCGCCGAATCTGGCGGTTCAGGCCTTGTTGCAGGACCACCCGCAGGCGGGTCGTCCCGATCTGTGTCAGTCGCGTCAACCGGGCGCGTTTGCCGTCGAGGAAAACTCCGGCGCTCAATTTCTCGGCCAGCTTTGGCTCCCAGATTTTGTCGAGCGTGACCTCGTATTCCTTCTCCACCTTGTAGCGCGGATGGGTCAGGTGCTGCGCGAGATCGCCGTCGCTGGTGAGGAGGAGAAGGCCTTCGGTTTGGGCGTCGAGCCGCCCGACGTTGAAGAGCCGGGAAAACTTCGGAGGCAACAGATCGTAAATCGTGTCGGTCGCGTTCGGATCGCTTCGAGTGGAAACGAAGCCAGCCGGCTTGTGCAGGATGATGGTGAGCGATTCGGCCCGCCTAACGAGGCGGTTGCCGACCTTGACGTGGTCGCTCTCCTCGACCTGGGTGGCGAAGTTGGTGCAGGGCTGGCCGTTAATCGTGACTCGGCCATCGGCGATCAGCTCGTC
This sequence comes from Chthoniobacterales bacterium, assembly GCA_036502465.1. GTDB lineage: Bacteria > Verrucomicrobiota > Verrucomicrobiia > Chthoniobacterales > UBA10450 > Palsa-1392. The sequence continues at coordinate 487 of DASXYO010000205.1, read as the reverse complement.
GCAATGACGGCGCGAGCCGAGCCCGGCCGCGGCGAGAAAACGGTTAACGCGCACTTCAGCTGAGAGTCTTTAGTCGAGAGTTAAGAGAAAGATCCTGCTCTCAACCATCAACTCTCAACTAACAACTTCCTCTAGAGATCCGGCTTGGTCTTCGGCAGGCCGACGACTTTGCTGGAATCCTTCCACTGGCCGCGCTTCTTGAGCAGGTCGACTCGTTCGAACCGTTTCAGGACGTTGCGCTTGGCCGTGATGGTGCTGGCGCCTTTGAGACTGCGATGCTGAGACATAAAGTTTGCTCCGGGTTGTGCTCCGAAAATGAGCGGGCAAGGTAGCTGGCCTCGCGGATTTTTCAAATGGATTACCTCTCTTCGTCGCCCCGCCTCGCGGGGACTGGCGAAGTCCGCCTCCTTTTTGGGGTGACTCTACTCGTCTTGGTCAGCTTTGGATTGGTCTCATGCCGCGGAGTTGATTGGTTCCTCCTGAAGCG
>DASXYO010000204.1:0-6087 GCA_036502465.1 Chthoniobacterales bacterium | reverse complement strand
GGCGACTTGATTCTGCGCGGGGGAATCCGCTGAGACAGAGGGCGCTACAACGATCGTTTTTTTCAGGAGTGTGTCGTCGGCCAGGAGCTTCGCCCAATGCTGGGCGAACGCGGCCCGGTCGCGCGATCGAAAGGCGACCATCGCCACGGCCACGGGATCGCGCTGGTGCTCGAAGAAGAGCGCCAGGTCGTCCGCTCCGACATCGCGTAATCGGACGATCGGTGGTTCGGATTTGGCAGGCATGAGGTGAACGTTAAATCAGGACGGGCAAATCGGCGAGGCGATGATCTTTGTTGCGAGGTTCATTTTACGTAAAGATTTGCGATTAAATACTTTAAAATTGGAGAGCATCCCTCACGGGCGGTCGCGTTCCCCAGGTTTTCTGCTCGGGAAGCGAGGTATTCTCTCGCGGATAACCGGTATTCTGTCTTGGAGAACCGGTTTTCCATCGCAGCCAACCGGTTTTCCGCTTGGGAATACCGGTATTCTGCGGCAGCTAACCGGTTTTCCGTTTGGGGATACCGGTATTCTGCGGCAGCTAACCGGTTTTCTCTTCCGGGAAACCGGTATTCTGTCGCGCAAAACCGGTATTCTGTCTTGGAGAACCGGTAATCTGTCGCAGAAAACCTCGCCCTTAAGCGGGCCAAAGGATCGCGGAGCCGCCAACCGGTTTCCATCTTTCCGGGAAAACATGACGGTGAAGAACGGCGCCGCCGGCCAACTGGCGGCCCGCCTCGGTTACCCGATCAAGCACACGAACCTCTACGAGGGCCGGGCGAGCATCGATGGCGGCACGACCTGGCTGCCAAGCGTGTTCACGGGTGATTCGCGCCACATTATTTTTGACGGCCTCACGGCGGGCAAGATTTACACCATCCAGGTGCGCGCGCTGGGCGGCTCGACCGGCGAGAGTGATTGGAGCGATCCGGTTTCGCATATGGCGATGTAAAAAGTGTCAGTGAGCAAACTCGGGCGGGCGGGGCGAAAGTTCCGCCCGCTTTTTTTTGCCCTGCTCGCGAAAATTTTCGCTTTTTCGTTGGGAGACGATCTCGGATTTGCTAATGAAATTGGCATGGCTGCTCCACGTCATCCTGGCATTCCTCACGAAGCGCGCGCGGTTCTTTTGACGGCACCGCGAACGCGGGAAGGGATGCTCGAGATCGTGGCGCTGCTACCGGAGGACGAGGCGGAATTGCTCGTCTGGATCGATGATGCGGTCGCACGGAAGGATGCGGATGATTTTGAGCGACTGGTGCAGGCGGCGGCGATCGCGGGCCGGAAGTTACCGCTGAGCCTGCTCTCGGAGAGTCGTCTGCACTTGTTCAGGGATGGCTGGCGATTTGGCTGGGTCGCGGCGCATCTGGAAGGGGAGGTGATGCCCGCGCTCCTCAGCACCGCGACGGAGTGGACCACGCTGCGGGTATCTGCCTTTATCATGTTCGTGGCGGCCCGCTGGTGGGTGACTCATCGGCCGGGCGAAGCGTTCCCGGTCAAGCTACAGGCTTCGGTGCGTATTTTTCGAAAATATCCGGGTCTGACGCCGGATGTCGTCGGGGTGATGGGGGCGACCGCAGCACTGATGAAGGATGCGGCGTTGGCGAAGATCTGGGGCGGCGACGGCCCCGGGGAGGCGGAAGCGCGGCAGGCTAATCTGCGGCGGATCGAGAACTTTCTCACCAAGCCGCTGGAGGATTCGTTGCCGGAGAGGGAAATGCGGGGCTATTTCGGCAGTCAGCCGATGCAGCGCGCGGTGCCAGACTATGGTCGCAATGAGAAATGCCGCTGTGGCAGCGGGAAGAAATACAAGCGCTGTTGCCTGGAGGCGGATCAGGAACGGCTGCAGCGCTCGAGCTCGGTAGCGGGCAAGACTTCGGATGAGCTGGAGGGCGAGATCGAGTCGGTAACGCAGGAGGATGTGATGCAGATGACGCTGCCGAGATTGGAAGAGATCTACGTGGCCGGCCTGGCGGAGAGTGTGCAGCCGCTCGCCTTGGAGCGGTTGGCCATGGGCGAGCAGTTCGACGCCGTGGTGGAGGCTTTCCGCGAGCTGGGGGTGCCGAAGCGCTTGCGCGAAGCCTGGGTAGTGGCGGTGCAGCATGCGACCAGGGCATGGAAACGGGAGGCGGTGCTGCAGTTGATCGAAGCCGGTGGCGAGGAGGCGCCGCCCCTGGAAGAGATGGACTGCTGCACACGGTTGCTCTTGGCCTCGAATGAGCCGGCGGAATTTCTCGCGGCCCTGGAAGCCGAATCGCTCGCGCTCCTGCAGTCGCACGATTCCGAAGGTCTGCAGTATCTGGTGGCGGGATTGACCTGGTCGCCCTATCGCGCCCTCGGGATCATGGTGGCGCGCGGTGCCCTTTTGCTGACGGAGCCAGAGCACTCGGAATGGATTTTCAATGAGATCTTCACGAAACGGGCTGACCTGGATTTGCCGATCGACGATCCCTCGGCCGATCTGCTCGACGAGCGAGCGTCGAGTCGTGGCGCAGGTGATGCCGACGCCGGGCTGGTGGAGGCGCAGGCGAGACTGGAGAGGAAAGCTGGGGAAGTACGCGAGGTGCGCGAGAAACTGGCGGCGTTGCAGCGGGACATAGCGCTCCGGGAAAAGCGCGAGCAAAGAGCGGCAACGCAGGCCCCGACGGCGACCGCGGCGCCGGCGGACGCGGTGGAGCTGCGCGAGATGCGAAGGAAGCTGGAGACGCTGAAGGCACTCCTCTCGGAGCGCGGTGAAGAGCGGGTGCACTCACGGCGTGAAGTGGAGAAATTGCAGGCGGAATTGGCGGAGCTAAAGGCGGCGCAGGAAGCTGGTGGGGCGGTGACGCAGGAAGAGAGCGACGAGCCACCGAGCGAGGCGGTCGAGGTGCAGGGTTACCAACCGCTGCGCAAGATTGAGCTGCCGGCCAAGGTCTATGAAACGCTCGCCAGTTTTCCACCGCAAGTGGGTCGGGCGGTGATGCCGCTGCTGGGGCGGCTCGGAGCGGGGGAGCCGGCTGCGTTCATGGGTTTGAGGAAGCTTCTGGAATGCGAAGATGTGATGCGGGCACGGGTCGCGGGCGATTATCGCTTACTTCTCCGCTTCACACCTGAAGAGGTGGAGGTGCTCGACGTGGTGAACCGGCGCGATCTGCAGCGACGAGCCAAATCGCTGCGCGCGAAGGGTGCGTAGAGGATCGAATGCCGTGCAAAGGACGAAACATGGAACAATTGGCTGAGGAATTTCGCAAGTGGGTGCTCGACCCGGCCCGGACTAACGATGAGCTGCTACCGGTGATTTCGTTGATCTACTGGGGGAGAGTCGTGTGGGGCGGGAAGCACAAGCAACCGTACGATACTGACTACGATGCGCGCCGGGCAGAGGCGAAGCAGCGGAGGCTCAATCCCGCACTCCGCCCCGCGATCGATCGGACCGAGCTGGACGCCGCCGTCGAGATGTGGGCCGAGGTGAAGAAGTTCGACAACCACTGGGCCAGCGAGGACCGGGTGCTGCGCAATCTCGAGGCGTTTCGTTTTTTTCCTCACCTGGAGGAGGTGTCGCTGGAGGAGGCGGAGGTGCCGGATTTGTCGCCGCTGGCGGGCTTGAGCGGGCTGCGGACTTTGTCCATCCGGGAGCCGGTGTTGCTCGGGGGCCATGTGGTGGCGGATCTGCGGCCGCTGGCGGGACTGCCGATCGAGAAGCTGAACCTGTCATTGCGGCGGCCGTGGGTGGATTTCGGGGTGCTGGCGGAGTTACCGAAACTGCGGGAGCTCTCGCTGATGGTGAACCTGATCGCGCTGGAAGGCGTGGGGACGTTACCGGAGGTGGAGATCGCGACACTGGATTGCGATTTCCACTGGAAAACGCCGGCCCGCAGTCTTCATGCGCTCCCTGCCATGCCACGGATACAGCGACTGAAGGTGGGTGGCGTGGCCAGCCTCGAAGGTGTGGACCGGCTCACCGAGGCGCGCAATCTCGACTTGATCGGGACTTACTCGGACCTCGCTCCGCTGGCTTCGCTCTCGCAGGTGACGTTCCTGCGGTTGAAGAGTGAGCGTTTCAGTGATCTGACGCCGCTGGCGCGGATGCCGGCACTGCGCGAGCTGCTCATCGTACGGGAGATTCCTTTCGACCTGAGCCCGCTGGCGGAAAGCGCATCGCTCCGCGAAGTGCGGGTGGAGCGCTGCGACATCATCGCGACGGAGCTGGCGGCGGTTAATGCCGCGCTCAATCCGGATCAGAACGATTTCCTGGCCGATCCGCCGCGTCCGCTCCCGCCCTTGCGCTTTATCAATTACTATCCGCAGCACGCGGAGATCGCGAAGTTGAACCAGGAATTCCCGCGCGCGGCGGGGGACGAGCCGCGGGCTCGGGGGTATGGGGCCGATGCCGCGATCAGCGCGGCCGAGGCACGTTGGGGAGCCGAGCAGGTGAGAGCGCGGCTTAGCCGGTTATTGGGCGACGGCTACGGGGGAGCGTCGGGCTATGGTTCGGCTGGGCATCTTCACGTGAATCTCAATCGCTACCAGGACGTGATCCGGCTGCTGGAGGTAGTGGAGGAGTTGCGGAAGTTTTCCGTGAGCAGCCGGTATCCCTGGAATTTCCTGATCGTGACCGAGCCGCACGGCGACATGAGCGAGGACATGGCGGAGAAATGGAAACGCGATGCGAGGAAGAAGAAGCCGGGGCATTGGCTCGTGCGGGAATTCGATGCGGAGGAGGAACGCCGCGACCGGGAGGAATGGAACGAGGCCCGGCAGGAAGATTACCAGCGCCTGGAGGCCGAGCATCGTCTGCAACTGAAGGAGGAGCAGCAGGTGCCGGTGGACCCGGCGGATTTCGCTCCCGCGAGCAAGCCGCCGACGGACGGCGGGGCCGGCACGACCGCGGTGAAAGACCACGACGATGCGGACTCAGGGGAAGACGATGGCGACCTGATGGAGGCGGAGCCGGGCGAAGAAATCGAAGACGAACTGACGGAGAAGCTGCGGGTGGTGCTCACGTTGACGGAGAATATTCTTTGGTGCACTTCGCACATGCGCGACGGCGCGGAGTATCTGATGGGCGAGCCGGCGGAGGACTGGCACAGCTTTTCCGAACCGATCCAGAATCGCCCGCGACCGGATCGAGCGTAGCGCGGGCCGCTGCGGTGCTCTCTCCTGCTGGGTTAAGCGCTTACAACTTCGTGTAGGTTTTGTTCTTGCGATTGTTTTTCGCGGCGCTACAAACGCCGCATGGTTGTGAGCCCCCGTGGCGCGAATACGATTGATGGACACTTTGCCTCGACGCGCTGGACGATGGTGCTGCGGGCAGGGGATTCGCAGCAGCCTTCCGCCGCCGTCGGTCAGGCGCTCTCGGATTTGTGCCGCATTTATTGGCGGCCGCTTTATCTCTTCCTCCGCCGCGAAGGCATCGGCTCGGAAGATGCGCAGGATCTGACTCAGGGCTTTTTTGCGATGCTCATTCGGGATCGCACGTATCGGCGGGCCGATCGCGAGCGGGGCCGGTTTCGTTCTTTTCTGCTCGGCTCGCTGAAACACTTCGTGGCCGATGCGCGGGACATGGCCAAGGCGGAAAAGCGCGGCGGAGGAGCAGTGCACGAGCTTTTCGACCAGGCCGCGGTGGAGGAAGTCGAGCAGCAGATGGAGACGTTGCAACATTGGAGTCCGACTGTGCTTTTCGATCGAGAATGGGCGGCCGCGCTCCTGCGGCAAACGCTCGACCGGCTCGCACAGGAGTGCGCGCTGGCAGGCAAGGCAGCGCTTTTCGAAAATCTACGGCCGCACCTCGCGGGCACGAGCGACGAGGCGATTCCTTATCACGACATTTCGCAGAAGTTGCATCGCAATACGACGACCCTGCGGAGCGATGTCGGGCGTCTGCGGGCCCGCTACCGGGCGATCTTGCGCGAAGAAGTTGGCGGCACCGTAACTGAGCCGGGCGAAGTGGATGATGAGTTGCGCCATCTTTTCCAAGTGCTCGCCCAGGCCTAACGAGTAATGTCTTCTCCTCTCCAGAATCCAACGATGTGCCCGACTTGCGGGGCGCGGGTCGAGACGACCGGCTCGGGCGATTTCGGCTGCATGGCCTGCTGGATCCGCACCGCGCTCGAG
>DASXYO010000203.1:0-6158 GCA_036502465.1 Chthoniobacterales bacterium | reverse complement strand
CCGCCGGGTCCGTTAATCTTGCCCGCGCCGAAGCCCCGCTTCTTGCGGATGAGGAGAATCTTCTCGTCGCGGATAATGAAGAGAAGATTGGCGCGGACGCGCGGCTCCCAGGTCGCCCAGTTGGTCATCTCGCTCTCCATGTCTTATATCTTGTCAGCGGCGAGGGACATGAGCTTGATGAATTTCGAATGAGAGCAGGCGAAGGCGCGGCAATTTTTTTCCTGGTCCTGAGTTCCTTCGCGGCCAGCACGGTAGCGCCGACGAAGTCGGAACTGGAGGCAATGTATGCCGACGCCGCGCAGGAGCTCAATGCGGGACATTATCGCGATGCGCTGAAGAAGCTCGACGCGATCGACGAGCGCCAGCCCGATCTCGCCGCCGCGCAAAACCTTCGCGGCGTGGCCCTGATGCGCCTGAAGGAATACCGGAACGCCGAGACCGCGCTGCACAAGGCGCGCTCGATCGATCCGAGCTTTTGGGAAGCGCAGTTCAACTTGGCGGAGGTTCCTTTTTTGGCCGGTAACTGGACGCTGGCGCGGAGCCGTCTCGAGGACCTGATCGCCGAGCCTAACGAACATGTGGAAGAAGCGACGCGCGATCTCATCCAGTTCAAGATCCTGCTCACCTGTCTCATCGAGGGGAAGGAGAAGCAGGGCGCGGCTGCTTTTGAAAAACTCAAATCCTCGACTGCGAGCCCGGCGCTTTATTATGCGAAGGCCGCCTTCGCTCTGCGGCGCAAGGAACAGCGGGAAGCGAAGGAGTGGATGGCGACGGCGGCGAAGGAATTTTCACCGCAACTGAATCGGCTCTTCACGGAATCGTTTTACGAAGTCGGTTGGCTGCCGAAGCCGAAGGACGCGGCACCGGTCGCGCTCGAGGTGACGTCGCCGGCGGAACGCGTGGCGCGAGCGCAGGCGGACCTGGCCAAGGCGGAGCGGGCTTTCCGGCAGCGCGATTTCGAGGGCGCGTGGAAGCTGCTCGACGAGGTGGACGCGATCGCCCCGAACCAAGCCGTCACTTTCAATCTGCGCGGCGAGATTCTGCTCGAGCAGGGGAAGATCGGCGAGGCAGAAACCGCTTTGCACAGCGCCCTCGCGGCCGATCCGCAGTTCCTCGACGCGCAGTATAACCTGGCGCGGGTGCCTTTTGCCCGGAAAGATTTCGCGACCGCGCGGAAGGAACTGGAAGCGCTGCTCGGCGCGTTCTCCGGCGCGAAGGAAGAACGGCGCGAGCGGCTGATTCGGTATCAGATTTACCTGACGCTCTTGCTGGAGGGTCACGAAGGCGCGGCCCAGAAAGCGATGGACGACTTCAAGATGATGGATGGCTCGCCGGCCTTGTATTACGCGCAGGCCGCCTGGGCGTTCCAGCATGGGAATCCCAAGCAAGGCAAAAACTGGGTGGCCAACGCCGAGAATCTTTTTCCGGTGGACTCGAACCGCGCCTTTGCCGCGCCCTTCGTCGATCTCGGCTGGATGAACAACGGAACGGCGCCCGCAGTCTCGGCCACGCCGGCGCCGGTTGTCGCACAGGAGGCAACGCCGAAACCTGAGGAAACGCCCGCGCCGACGGTTGCGCCGATCGTGGAGCAGCCTTCACCTTCTCCCGCCGAGTCCGAGTCGAAGAAAGAGATCGCGCAGGCGGAAACAACGCCAACCCCGGCGCCGGAAGTTTCGCCGACTCCCGAAAGAGTCGCGCATGTGGAAAAGAAGCGGACCAAGGAATCGAGCGATACCGAGAAGTCCGAGAGAGCAGAGAAATCTGAAAAGAAGCGATCTGCGCGCAAGAGGTCACGGGAGGAGGAAGAGCCAAGGTCATCCGTTGCGAAGCGAACGGAAGCCGAACCGTCCGTCACGCCGCCGCCGAGTCCGACCCCAGCCCGCGAAAACATCGGGGACAAGCTGAAGAACTTCTTCCTTTACCCCTTCAAGCGCCCGCTTTTGACCCCGACACCCACGCCTATCCGGGCCGCAATACCCGTGGAGCCAAGTGGCAGTCCGAGCCCTTCTCCAGGGCGCCGCCGGAACAATTAAAAACTTGTCATATTCAAGTGCTGGCGGTTTGATGCCAACCGTGATCAAACTCCGAAAACTCACCGCAATCGTTCTCCTGCTTCTGAGTTCTTTCGTCGCTTCCGGGGTTAATCCCCCGAAGTCGCAGATGGAAGCGATGTATGACAAGGCCTTCAGCGCTTTTGACGCGGAGCGCTACGATGATGCGCTCAAGGCGCTCGATGCGATCGACGCCACCCAGCCGAACCTGGCCGAATCCTACAACCTGCGCGGCGTCGTTTACATGCGGCAGAACAAGTACGACAAGGCCGAGGCGGCTTTGCGCAAGGCGCTCTCGATCGAGCCGAAATTCTGGAACGCGAGTTTTAACCTGGCCGAAATTCCCTTCCTGGAAAAGAAATGGGTCGAGGCGCGCAATCGCTTTACCGCCCTGGTGGCGGGGGAAAACGACGGGCTGCAGCCGGAGACAAGCCAGCTCATCGAATACAAAATCTTCCTCACCTTCGTTCTCCAGGGGAAAGAGAACACGGTCGACTGGATCCTGAACAAATTTGAGGGCTCGAAGGACAGCCCGGCCCTGTATTACGCAAACGCGGCGATCGCTTTCCAGCACAAGAACCAGAAGGAAGCGAAGGAATGGATGACCGCGGCGACGAAACAATTTTCCGCGCCGCTGAACAAGCTGTATGCCGAGTCGTTCTACGAGATCGGCTGGACCCAAAAGCCGGCGGGCGAATCGCGCGCGGCGCTCGAAATCACTTCGACGACCGAGCGGACGGCGCGCCTCAAGTCGGACGCGCGGGCAAATTTCGAAAAGGCCGAGCGGGCTTTCCAGCAACGCGATTTCAGCGGCGCGCTCAAGCTGCTCGACCTGGCGGAAACGGATTCGCCTAACGACGCCGAGATGCTCAATCTCCGGGGCGAAATCCTGATGGAGCAAGCGAAGTACGACGAAGCCGAGGCAGTCTTCCGCAAGGCGCTCGCCGCCGACCCGAAATTGCGCGAAGCGGAATACAACATTGCGCAGCTCGCCTTCAAGAAAGGCGAATACGCCAAGGCGCGCGATCGCTTCGAGGCGATTTACGCCGAGACTCCGGGCGGGGAAAAGAACCAGGCCGCGCAACTGATCAAATACAAGATCTTCATGACCCTGTTGCTGGAGGGCAAAGACCCCGACGCCCAGCGGTTGATGGACCAGTTCCAATTCACCGGTGACACGCCGGCGCTCTACTACGCGCAGGCCGCCTGGGAGTTTAAGCACGGCCGCAAAGAGCCGGCGAACGATTGGGTTTCCTCGGCCCGGAAAATCTATTCGCCTCCCCTGAACATGGTCTTCGCCGATTCCTTTTACGATCTGAACTGGCTGAAAAAATCGGAGGGCGAAAATGCGCCTCCGACGGCTGCCCTTGCCCAAGCCAATGCCACGCCCGCCTCCTCCGGCGAAAAACCGGCAATGCGCTTTGGCCAGGCGGGAAGCGTGCCGGCGCCGAGCGTCGCGGAAACGACGGAAGCGAGCCCGGCCGCAGCTTCACCGGCGGCGACTGCGGCAGCCGTGGCGGTCGCGTCGGCGACGCCGGTCGCAGCTCCGGTCGTGGCGGCAAAACCGACTGCCAAACCCGCTGCTACCGCGGTCGCCCAGACCACGCCGGTTGCGAAACCCGCCGCTACCATGGCGGCGACGACAGCCGCGCCAGCCGTGGCCTCTTCCGATCAGGCCGGTCCCTTGGCCAAGCCGACTTTTGCTGAGACGATCGATCGCATTTCCAACCCGCGCAGCCTCATCGTGCTCGGTCTTCTGCTGGCAGGCATCCTGCTTCTCGTCTGGCTCGTCGTGCAACAGTTTCGCCGCAATATCGCCAAGGTCCCTCTTTACAATCCATCTGAGCCGCTCACCGAGCCACCCTTTGCCGGTGACGAACCGGGCGCCGGCAACGAGCGCCGGATCACCCGCGATCATCTCTCGAGCAGTCCGCCGAAAGTTTCCGTGAACCTCGTCGCAAGCGAGCCATCGGTCCGCACCTCGGTCCTGCCTTCGGGCGTGGTGACGGCGCGCGGATCGGTTCCCGGCGTCAATGAACCGCCGACCGTCCCGGCTGATGAAGCCAGCGCGACGGTTTCGAAAGTCACGCCGCAGCCGCCCGCGGCCGCGACGCCGCCTGTCCCGCCCATCAAGGTCACTCCGCCGTGGGAAAAACCGGTCGTGCCGCCCTTCGACGAAAAACCGACAGAACCGCTCCGCGATCAGGAAGAAGTTTCTTTGCCGGCCGTTACTGCCAGGCTGGAAGAACCCGGCGCCAAGCTGGAAGAACCCGTCGCTAAGCTGGAAGAACCCGTCGCCAAGCCGGAAGAACCCGCGGCCGAGCCCGAAGAGTTCGTCCCGCTCTTCGAAGAGCCGGTTGGCCAGGGCCAGCCCATCCCGCACCTCACCACGGCCTTCTCTGCCGAGCCCGTTATCTCGGAGATCGCTCAGCCCACGCCGGAATCCGAGCTCGTTTTGATCGAACCGGACGATACCTTCGCCGCGCCGATCGCCGGCCGCCAGAGCGAGCAGTCTTCGATTGAAACTCCTTCTTTTGCTTCTAAGATCATCACCACCGAACCCATCCGACTACAGCCAACTACATCCGATACCATGCCTGAAACCACGATCACTCCCGCCGCTTCCTTCCGCCCATCCGCGCCTACCATGTCGGTGCAGCAGCCCGCTGGCGGCATGCACACCGCCGTCCAGTTGACCTTCTCGCTCGAGATCGCGTCGATGCAGCTCACGCCCACCTTCAAGATGAGCGGCCTGCAATTGAAACCGACCTCCAAGGTCGTCTCCATGCGCCTCGCGCCCTCGCAGGATCCGCAACCGCCGATGAACCTGCAGGTCACCTTCGAGGTCGCGAAGATCGAGTTGAACAATGGCGTCATCGGCACCGTCCGCCTCTCGCCGTCGGCCCAGCAAAAGCCAGCTGTGCTCACCTCGCCTTCCTTCGCCATCTCCGGGCTCGAACTCGTTTCCGGCCAGGGCGGCGCGCCGGTCCAGTTGACTCCGTCGCACCAGGAACAGGCTTCGGTTCATCTGACCGCCGAGTTCCAGATCGCGGCGATCGAATTTACTCCGCTGTTTGAGATCGCGGCCATCGTCCTCAACTCGACCTCGAAGAAAGTTTCGATGCAGTTGCCCGGTTCGGGTCCGAGCACGATCGACAGCGCGCCGGTCTTTGAAATCTCGAGCGTGCAACTCGCCGCCGGCAACGACCTCGGATTGATCCAGGTGACGCCGGGCGCCGGCGCCTAACGAGAGCCAATTGGCGCACCGCCCGGTAGGGCGAGACTCGGTCGAGCCGGGGAGATTTGTCCTTTGCCGTGCCGGATATCCCGCGGCTCGACAGAGTCTCGCCCTACCGGCTATTTAAAGCTCTTCCAGTTGAGCGAGCGCAGCGCCTTGGGCAGGAACTCGCCGTCTTTGCGGATCAGTTTGCCGTCGAAATAAACTTCGCCCCCGCCGTAATCCTTGCGCTGGATGCTGACCATGTCCCAATGCACCTGGCTGCGGTTGCCATTATCGGCTTCCTGGTAGGCCTGGCCCGGCGTGAAATGGAACGAGCCCGCGATCTTCTCGTCGAAGAGAATGTCGCGCATCGGATGCATAACGTAAGGATTGCAGCCTAACGAGAACTCGCCGATGTAGCGCGCGCCCGGGTCGGAATCGAGCACCGCGTTCAGCTTCTTCGTCTGGTTGCTCGTCGCCTCGACGATTTTCCCGTCGCGGAAATCGAGCCGGATGTTATCGAACGCCGTGCTCTGGTAAATGCTCGGGGCGTTGAAGGTGACGTGACCCTGGACGGAATCCTTCACCGGGCAGCTGAAGACTTCGCCATCGGGGATGTTGCGATCGCCGCCGCAGATGATCGCGGCGATGCCCTTGATGCTGAAATTCAAATCCGTTCCCGGCCCCTTGATCTGCACCTTGTCGGTCTTTTCCATCAGCGCCTTCAGCGCCTTCATCCCGGGCTGGAGCTTGCGGTAATCGAGGGTGCAGACCTTGAAGTAGAAATCTTCAAACGCCTCTGTGCTCATCCCAGCGAGCTGGGCCATTGATGGCGTCGGCCAGCGCAGGACGACCCATTTGGTTTTCTGCACGCGATGGTCCTGCAC
>DASXYO010000202.1:0-4354 GCA_036502465.1 Chthoniobacterales bacterium | reverse complement strand
GCCTTTCGCATCCGCCGATGCAGAAACCAGAGCCGAAGCGCGACCACTCCGCGTCGCATCGCGAGGACACTTTGCCTAACGAGATAAATCGGACGCAGCCCGGTCATCAAAATCAAACTCGTCAGGTAAATGCCGAAGAGGACGATGACCGAGCCCTTCCCCATCGCGTAGCGGAAGATGTGGCGGCCAAAGAAGTAGCCGACCCAGCCGCCCGGTCCCTGGATTTTGAAAGCGCGCCGCCAGTCGTGCAGGAACCACGGCTGCAAATGAAGGAGGCAGGCGCCGGAAGCGACAAAGAGAATGATCCAGCCGACTCGCCGGTTCACTTTTAATTCGCCGTGAAATAATTTCGCGCCGCCAAATCCGAGCAGAGCCGCCGCCAGCAGATAGGAAGCGGCGCCGATCAGAAAATAACAAATCCCGGCCACGATCGCGCCGAGCGGTCCGAGGAAATTCTGGGCCGGCCGGTTCGGCGAAGAAGTGGAATTGAGGAGCGGGAACCAGGTCGGGATGTCCTTCGGGACGTAAGAGATCAGGGCAAGGAAGAGCAGCGTCCCAGTCCCGAGAAGGATGAGGGCGTAAACTTCATTCCATGCATTGTGCTGAGAGCGTTTGGCCACCGCGCCTCCATAGTAATCGCCCGCCTGCCGCTTTCAACGTTTGTCGCAACCTGACCTGCGCCTTTCGATTCGGCTCATCGCCTTTCAATGCTTTGAGAGTAGGGCCCGATAGGCAATGGCGGCTTCCGGCCTCGGCCATCTGTCATACAGACTAACGAGTCGCTGCAGCGCGAGCAGTGTTCGCGGGCTTTTTTCGGCTTGCGATTTATTAAGGCTTTCGTAGCTGGCGAGCAGGAACGTCTCCGCCTCGGGAAAGCGAGCTTGCGCGGTGAGAAACTCGCCGAGCCCGCCGTTGGCCGTAGCGCGCAGGAAATGGGTCTCGGGGACATTTTCCACGCGAATTTGCACCGCTTCCCGCAACAATCCTTCTGCTTCCGCCGCGCGCCCGGTCTGGCTGTAAATCATGCCCTGCACCATCAAAGCCGTCGCATAGTTGATGTATCGCGGGCTGGTGGCTGCGCGATATATCTTCAGGGTTTCGTTGATGTAGTTTTCCGCTACAGAGTAATTGCCTTCCGCGAAGGAGGCTTGCGCCTGCAACCGGAGGCTATCGCCCAGTTGCAGACTGGCCGCGCTGAAGAGCTTTCGATAAATTGCCTCCCCTTCCTGCAGGTTCTTGAGCGATTCGCCGGTCTGGCCGTTTTCCAAAAGGAAGCTGCCCAGTCCCGTCAAGTTTGCCGCCAATTCGGAACCTGCCGCCGCCTCCCGCCGAAGCGAGACGACTTCTTTGCGAACGATTTTTATCGCTTCATCAAATTTTCCCTGGTCGGCCAGGGTGAGAGCAAGGATGGCCCGGGCAAATCTAAGACCACTCATCTTTTCCGGTGAAACAGAAGGAGGCAAAGCCAATTTCTCCCGCAAGAGGCTCTCGGCGTCCTTGGAATCCCCCTGCGCCCGGCGCAACAGCGCGAAGCCATTCAGGGCCGCGCCCAAATAATCCGCACTGATCGTTCCTTTCTTTTGTTCCGCCCGCAGGCGGGGAAGGTTGGTGACATAGAACTTGTTTGCTTTCGCGTAGTCGCCCTTGGCCCCGGCCCAGAGGCTCGCGATCAGGACGCCAGTCTTGAGCGTTTCAATCCCGTCGGCTCCGGAGATTCGAGTCTGGGTTTGGAAAGCGGCCGATAGGTTTTGCTGGGCCGGATCGTATTGTCCAAGCGACAGGTAGGTTGCGCCGATAATTCGTTGCAGCTCCGCGCGGACTTCTGGCTGGTCCGATAATTCTGCGGTCGCCAATCGCTTCGATGCGTCGTCGAGGAGGCCTTTGACGGTTGGTTGGCCGCCGACGTTCACGGTCGGATCCGGGGCCTGCAGCGTCTTTTGCAGGAAACCGCTGATCGCTTCGGCTTTCGCTTCCGCGCGACGGGCCGTCCGGACTTCTATGAGCGTGCCAACAATCCCGCCGATCAAGCTCAACAAGACGAGGGCGGCCGCAGCCACCCCGGTCCGGTGGCGGCGAACAAACTTCGACGCGCGATAGGCAACGGTGTCCTTGCGGGCGATGACCGGCAAGGCTTCGAGATGGCGACGAATGTCTTCGGAGAATTGTCCAACCGATGAATACCGGCGGGCGGGCTCCTTGCGCATCGCCATGAGCACGATGTTGTCGAGGTCACCGCGGAGCGGACGTGAATCGTGGACGGTGAATCGTGAATCGCGCAGCAGCGCGGTGCTGAGCCGTTCCGGTTCCTGTTCCGTGATGGCACGCGCGATCTCCCCGGGCGCGCGTGTTTTGAGGCGGTAGGGCCGCTGACCGGTGAGAAGCTCGTAGAGCAACACGCCTAACGAATAAACGTCGCTTGTCGTCATGATCTTTTCGTCCTTGACCTGCTCCGGACTGGCATATTCCGGCGTCATGACACGGAGGGCGGGAAGCGTCCGCGTAAACAGTTCGTCGCCCGGGCCGAGAAGTTTCGCGATGCCGAAATCGAGCAGCTTCGGTTCGCCCTCCTGCGTCACGAGGATGTTCGACGGCTTCAGGTCGCGATGAATGACCAGGTTCTGATGCGCATAGGTGACCGCAGCGCAGACCTTACGGAAGAGCTTCAGCCGCTCTGTCGTGGAGAGGGCGTGCCCATCGCAGTAGGCGATAATTGGTTCTCCCTTCACGTACTCCATCACGAAATAGGGCAGTCCGTTATCGGTCGTCCCGCCGTCGATCAGGCGCGCGATGTTGGGGTGATCGAGCTGGGCCAGGATCTGCCGCTCATTCCGAAAGCGGCGGAGGATGTCTTCAGTGTCGAGTCCTCGCCTAACGAACTTGATTGCAACTTCCTTGCGATATTCGTCGTCGGCCCGCGCGGCGAGGTAGACGGCTCCGAGACCGCCCCGGCCGATTTCGCGGATGACCTGATAAGTGCCGAACTGCCGGCCGACAAACGGCTCTTCCCCCGAAAATAAATCGCGCGGAATCTCGAACGCCGGCTGCTCGATGAAGCCGTCGGTTCGTTCGTCGGACTCAAGGAGGGATTCTAACTCGCGGCGCAGAGCTTCATCGCCGCCACATTCCAGCTCGAGGAAAGTCGCGCGTTGGCCCGGGTCGAGGTCGGCCGCGGCCGCGAATAGTTCCTTGACGCGGGCCCAGCGGTCAGCGGCCGGCGGCATCGTTCTCCCCGGTCACGATTTCCCGTCGCAGCCACGCTTTTGCGAGGCGCCATTCTCGCTTCACCGTGCTCGGAGAAACATCCAGCACCTCGCCGATTTCTTCGTTCGTCAGGCCACCAAAAAAGCGCAACTCGACGATCTGACTCTGGCGCGGGTCGATCGCGAGCAGATCCTTGAGCGCGTCGTCGAGCGCAATCAGGTCGACGCCGCGTTCCAGGGCAGGCGTGAGCGCTTCATCAAAGGCCAATTTGTCCCAGCCGCCACTGCGCTTTTCCGCGCGATGGGCTCGGGCATAATCCACCAGGACGCGGCGCATGACCTGCGCGGCCACGCCGAAAAAGTGGGCCCGGTTCTGCCAGGTGGTGGTGCTTTGATCGACGAGGCGCAGATAAGCTTCGTGGACAAGGCCGGTCGCCTGCAAGGTGTGATCCGAGCGTTCCCGCTGAAGGTACTGGCGGGCAAGCTGACGCAATTCTTCGTAAACGAATGGCATCAGACGGGCCGGTGCGTCGGGGTCGCCTTTGCCCCAATCGATCAGCATGCGAGTCACGTTTTCGCGTGCCGGAGATGAGATCATGTGGGTGAAGTTTGTTCTGATCGTGAGGCGTACCGCACGCTACCAATTGAAGGCCGAGAGTACGACAGACGGCGCCGGCCGGGCAACACTATTCGCGGCCGAGTGCGGCCCCCCACATGGGCGGGCAAAAATAAACGAAAAGTTCTTGGTCCCTTTTCAGGTCGGTCACCGCTTTAGCTCCATGAATGGGCACGTGCCGGCATAGGCACATCCCGGCCGACCGCTCCAAACCGCACCTCAAACTATGAAATCGATCCACCATTATCTTCTCCTCGCCACTGCGCTTGCCATTGGCCTGCCTGCTCAAGCCGCCTCCGCACAAACCGCCACTTGGAACGCGGCTACCGGATTTTGGAGCAACCATTTGAATTGGAACCCCGCGGTCGTTCCTGACGGACCGAGCTTCGACGTGATTTTCAACAATGGCGGCAGCCTCATGCTGGACGGTTCTCCCAATTTTGGAAGCTACAGTCAGACCGGCGGCACGCTTACGGTCTTGGGCGTTCAGGGCCTCGTTGTTTCGACCAACGGCAACAGCGGCACGCTGGACGGCGGC
>DASXYO010000201.1:0-4324 GCA_036502465.1 Chthoniobacterales bacterium | reverse complement strand
AGGAGCGCGCTGGTGGCGGAAAGCCGGAGCCGCTCGATCTCTTCGTTAATCGAGGAATCTTTCTCGATGTAGGTGTCGGAACGCGGGATGTAGGCTTCCGGCTGGTAGTAATCGAAGTAGCTGACGAAATACTCGACCGCGTTGCGCGGGAAGAACTGCTTGAACTCCGAGTAGAGCTGCGCGGCGAGCGTCTTGTTATGCGAAATGATGAGCGCCGGGCGATCCAGCTCCTTAATCACGTTCGCGATCGTGAACGTCTTGCCCGAGCCGGTGACGCCGAGCAGCGTCTGGTGACGGTTGCCGGCCTCGACCGACTTGAGCAGCTTGGCGATCGCCTGCCCCTGGTCGCCCCGCGGGCGGTAGCTGGATTCGAGCTCGTAAGACATCCGTGGCAATATGCGTCATGCCAGGAGGCGACACAACGGGCCTCGGTGCGCGATCTGCTGTAGGAGACTCGCTTCTTTTTGGCTTCCGACTTTTATTTATGAAATCCAAGCTCGCTCCGACCATCGCGGCCGGCCTTCTCTTCCTCGGTTCCCTGGCGCAGGCCGACACGTTTTACGTTGCCAATTTCGGCGTGAATTCGATCACCGAATACGACGACAGCGGCAATGGCTCCTCCTTTACGAACACGTTTGTAAACGGCCCAAATGGCCTCGCGCTCGACACCCTCGGGAATCTCTACGTCTCGACGAATAGCAATACGATCGAGAAATTTTCGCCGGCGGGGACCGACCTCGGCGTTTTTGCAAGCACCGGGCTGAATAATGCGATGGGCCTTGCTTTCGATAAGGCCGGGAACCTTTACGCGGCCAACTTTGGCGGTAACACAGTCGAAAAATTCAAATCGGATGGGACGGATCTCGGGGTTTTCGCGAATGTCGTCCGGCCGACGGGGATTGCTTTTGACAACGCCGGCCGGCTTTACGTCGCTAATTTCGGGAACACCATTGTCCGCTTCGCCATCGACGGGACTCCGCTCGGCACCTTTGCCAATACCGGCTTGAACAATCCCGAGGGGATCGCCTTCGACTCGTTGGGCAATCTCTACGTGGCGAACAATGCCGCGAACACGATCGAGGCCTTCGGCTCGGATGGGACTGATTTTGGGTCGATCGCGGTCAGCGGGATCGACTCTCCTGTCGGCCTCGCCTTCGACAGCGAAGGCAGCCTCTACATCGTCAACGCCGGGAACACCACAATCGAAAAAATTACAACTAATGCGGTCGCTTCGATCTTCGCTGTCACGAGTTTTAGCCCGACGTTTCTCGCCATTCAGCGAGCCATTGTGCCCGACAGCTCGTCAACTCTGGTCAACATCTCCACCCGCCTCAACGTGCTAACCGGCGACAACGTGCTCGACGGTGGTTTCATCATCACTGGCACCGGATCGAAGTCGGTCCTCATCCGCGGCCTTGGACCTTCCTTGGCCGGCCAAGGGGTGGAAGGCGCCCTCGCTGATCCGATCATCGAGCTGCACAGCGTTGCGACCAACCAGATCATCGCGAGCAACGACAACTGGAAGAATAATCAGCAGGCAGAAATCCAGGCTACCGGTCTCGCGCCGACCAACGATCTGGAGGCCGCCCTTGTCATCAGTCTGACTCCTGGCGCCTACACCGTGATCGAGCGCGGCAAACTGGCGACCACCGGCGTTGGATTAATTGAGCTTTACGATCTCGCGGGCGGCTCCGGACCCGAGCTGGCCAACATCAGCACGCGCGGCTTCGTTTCCACCGGAAGTGATGTGATGATTGCCGGCTTTATCGTCACCAACAACACCGGCGGCACCGACCAGGTCATTGTCCGCGCCCTCGGTCCTTCGTTAGCGAGTTCTGGTATTGTGGAGCCCCTGGCCGACCCAGTGCTGGAGCTCCATGACGTTAACGGCAATCTCCTCGCCTCCGATGACAACTGGAAGGACACCCAACAGGCCGAAATCGAAGCCACGGGCCTCGCGCCTACCAACGACCTCGAAGCCGCCATCGTCACGAATCTCACGCCGGGCGCTTACACCGCCATCCAAAGCGGCAAAGACGGCACTACCGGCGTCGGCCTGGTCGAAGTTTACAATCTCTACTAGATCGATCGCTTCGCGCCGGCGTGGCTGGGGCGCGGGGCGCACCAAAGACCGGAAATGTCGGTCCCGGGTCTCTTGTGCGACCCGAGGGGTGGGCTATTTTCCTGAGGATTGAAAAAAAACTCTTCGGCGCGGCGCGGCGGTCTCTTTTTGCTGACCGGAATTTCTCTTTGCCTAACGACTCATGCGGCGACGGTTTCGGTTCCAAAAATGCCACCGCCCGATCGCAGCCTTTGGCCGGCGGCCCTGCAAACCGTCCCGCTCGAGCGCTTGTCCTCCGGCGCGATCAGCCTGCTCGATCGCGGCGGCGACCTCGTTAGGCCGGCAACCGTTGCCAGCTCCACACACGCCGAGACGGCGGCGGTGACTCTCGATCTGCGCGTCGCGCCTGATCTTCGCCTCGGTGATGATCCGACGCCGCTGCCCCCGGCCATGCGCGCCCAGGCCGAGCCGCACATCGTTCGCTCGACCTCCGATCCGGAATTTCTGCTCGCGACTTTCCAGGAAGGTCGCTTCGTTGACGGGGGCGCGGTCGATTGCGGTTACTCGGTCACGCATGACGGCGGGTTGACCTGGACCCGGGCTCTGATTCCCAACCTCACGACGGCCACCGGGGGTCCCTACCCGCGCGCGACCGACCCCGTGGCCGGGATCGATCTGAGCGGCCGCGCTTTCCTCAACACCGAGGCGGCCACCGATCCGAATTTCAACACCGGCATCATCCTCGTTAGCCGCTCACTCGATGGCGGCACAAGCTTCGGTTCCCCCGCGGTTGTCTTCCAACCGGCGAACAACAGCGATTTTCCCGACAAGCCGTGGATGGCGATCAACACCTTCCCCGGCACCGCGAACGTGGGACGCATTCTGGTCACCTGGACGGAGTTTGGCACGACCAACGCGTCACCGATTCTGCGCTCCTACAGTGACGATCATGGCGTGACTTGGAGCGCGGCCAGCGCGATTCATTCCACCGGCTCGAGTGCCCAAGGCTCGCAACCGTTTTTCCTGCCCGATGGCCAGCTCGCGATCGTTTATTGGAATTTTCAGGGCGCCGGCGGCGGTGAAGAAATCGACATGGTCGTGTCGAGCGATGGGGGCGTCACCTTTGGCGCGCCGACGCTCGTTACACCGGTCATCCGTTATACCCCGCCGAGCATTCGGAGCGGCACGTTTCTGCCTTCCGCCACGACCGATCGCACGAACGGAAATCTCTACGTCGTTTACCAGGGGTTCGACGGGGCGGTCGTTCCGAGAATTCTATTCACAAAATCGACCAACGCCGGCGCCAGTTGGTCGGCGCCGATCGCGGTCACCGACAATCCGAACACGGGCGTCTTCAATCCCGCCATCGCCTCCTCACCCGATGGGCAAACCCTGACCGTTTCCTTCTACGACCAGCGGGACGGCGGCGGAAGCCCCGTGCTTTGCAATCTCTACCTCGCACAATCCTTCGACGGCGGAGCGACCTGGCAACCAAACATCCGCCTAACGAGCGTGACCACCGACGCCAGCCTCGCGCCGCTGACCAGCGAAGGATACATGCTCGGCGATTACCTCGGGATTGCGCCGACGACCAGCCCCGACATCCCGGCCGTCCCCGTCTGGGTCGATACCCGGACTGGGAATCCCGATCCGTTTATCACCCGCGTTGGCATATCGCCGGAAGTGGACTTCACCAGTTTCCAGGCTTCGCGTTTGTCGCTCGACCAGATTGACGATCCACAGCTTGGCGGGCCGACCGGCGACGCGGACGCCGACGGCGAGAGCAACCTCTCGGAGTTTCTTTCCCAAACCGAGCCTAACGACGCCAGCTCGGTTCTCTTCACCGCGCGCCAGCTCAATATCTCGACCCGCGAGATGGTCGGGACGGGTGAGAATGTCCTGATCGGTGGCTTTATCGTGAGCGGCTCGACGCCGAAGCAGGTCATCCTGCGCGCGATCGGTCCCTCGCTCGCGGCCGTCGGCGTCGATGGCGTGCTGCAGGATCCCACCCTCGAGCTGCACGACAGCACGGGCGCTCTTCTTTTTTCCAACGACAACTGGCGCGACACGCAGGAGACCGCGATCGCCGCGACCGGGCTTCAGCCTAACGACGACCGCGAGTCGGCCATCCTCGCCACGCTCGATCCGGGAACCTATACCGCCATCCTGCAGGGCGCGGGCAACACGACCGGCAACGCGCTCGTCGAAGCCTACGACCTCGACGCGACCCCGGCGTCGCAATTCGCCAACATCAGCACCCGC
>DASXYO010000200.1:0-5582 GCA_036502465.1 Chthoniobacterales bacterium | reverse complement strand
TCCACCAGATGGGCCACCCCAAGTTTCTGCCCGATCTCCTGCGCGGTGGCAGTTTTTCCTTTGAACGAAAAGGCGGAGGTGCGCGCGGCGACGTGCAGCCCGGGAATCTTTTGCAGCACGGTGAGAAGCTCTTCGCTCACTCCGTCGGAGAAATATTCGCTTCCCTTGTCGTCGCTCAGGTTGTCGAAAGCGAGGACGGCGACGGACCTCTCGTTAGGCGCGGCTTTCGATTCTGAGGTTGTCGCGCTCGCCTCCAGTTTCTCCCGGCGCGGCCCGAGGAGGAATTTGTCGACCGCGAAGTAGGCGAGCGCGGCCACCAGTGCCGCGATGATCAGACGATCCATCCGCCTGGCGGTTTGCGGCGCGATCGATTGCTCCGGCGGCACCTCGGCATCTCGCTTCAGGCCGTGCGCCGTGAGTTCAAACGTCCAGCTGAAGACAAGTGCCGGCACAAAACCGATCGCGAGCAGGAGCACGATGCCGCGCGGCAACCACTCCGGAGCGCCGAACATCGGCAGGACGGTGCTCGCGACCTGCACGATGAGCCATGCCCCGACCAGATATAATCCGGCGGCACGAATGACATTGCGGCGTTTTAGTTCGGCGAAGAGTTCGTTCACAGTTGGGCTCCGGTTCTCGCACGGTCCGAAGAAAATGGAAAGCCGTTATCCAGCTCGCGCGCGGCAAGGCGCATGGGATGCGTGTGTATGAGACCGGCGCTCGCGGGAATCTCTGGCTGCTCTGAAAGCCATTGTGCAATCTGCTTTCGGGGGCCAGAGACCAGCGCCGCCTACGGCAAATTATAGGCTTCGACGAGGCCGATGCCGGTGCTTCCCCCAACTCCGCTCAGGATCGAGGTGTAAGCCCCGGGCGACAGGTCGATGCTGATGGCTGACTCGAGATCCTTCGTCGGCGCGAGGCCGGTAGCGATGATTTCCGCCTCCTGGGTGTCTTTCCAGTTATCGTTGGAGGCGATGAGCATTCCATCGGCGTCGTAGAGATCGAGTTGAGGATCGGGCAAAGGAGTTGTGAAGACCTCAATAATGGACGGTCCGATGCCGCGCAGCACCATCTTCGCGGGTAATGTGCCGCCGATAATGATACCTCCGATGAGCACATCATCTCCGGTCCCGACATTGCCCCGGGTGGAAATATTCGCCAGGCGCGACGGCCCGCCACTAAGGTCGTAGGCTTCAACAAGGGCGATGCCCGCGGCGCCGTTGACTCCGCTCACGATCACGGTGTAGGCGCCCGGCGCGAGGGAGCGGAAGAGCGCCGCTTCCTGCGGATCGGCCGGCGCCAGGCCAGAGGCGATCAAATCGGAGGACTGCGCGTCGGTTTGCCAGTCATCATTTGACGCGATGAAGGTGGGCCCGTTGGTGGAATAGAGATCCAGCTTCGGATTGGTGAGTCGCCCCGGGTAGGGTGCTCCATCCAACTGCAGGCTCGGTCCGATGGCCCGCATCACGATGTCCTGTGGGTCGTTGCCGGTAATGATGAAGCCGCCGATGAGGACGTTCGCGCCTCCCTCCACGTTGCCGCGAGTGGAAATATTCTGGGCGCGCTCATCGGCGGGATAAAGGACCAGGGTGAGATTCACGGTGAGGGAGCGAGTGGCATCGCTGGCGGTGATGACGACGGGGAAAGTGCCATCCACGGCCGGCGTGCCGGAGATGACTTTGGTGGCTTCATCAAAGGTGAGCCCGTCGGGCAAACCGGAGACATCGAACGAGGTGGCCTCGAAATAGATCGGCACCTGGAAAGATTGGGGCTCGAGGTAGGCTGTACCGTAGAGCGTGGTGGTGACATCGGCCAGCAGGTCGTAGACTTCGATCGCGTCCGGATCCGCGACGAGCAGGTAACGGCCGGAGGGATTAGTAAGGAGATCCGACACCGGATCGTTTAGCACGGGCAGAGCTGAAAATTGGGCCGAGGTAGCGGTGTCAAAAAGGAGGACTTGTTTGGCGCCGGCCTGATATTCGTACGCGATCTTGTCGAAGGGGCTAAAGGTGAGGACGGAAGGAGACGGGCCGATCTTGAAGCTCCCCAATCGGGTGGTGAAATCCATCGGATCGAAGACATCAGTCACAAGAAGCATGGGGGCGGCGGGTTGGGGCCGATTTGGCGGATTCGGCTCGTTGCCATCGACGTTGGGGTAGCAAAGCAGCATCCCATTGTGGCTGAGCTTGAGATCGACGCCACCGTCGCCGGTGCTCGAAGGGGCGGAGGTCTCTTCCAGGGCCGGGGTTTCGGTGGAGACGTCATATCTTTTCAGGGTGGAGGGATTCAACTGCGTGTCGCCGAAGTAGAGCGTCTTGCGATCCGGGCTCATCTGCAGCAGTCCCTGCGGGCCGGGATTCGCATCCAGGGTCGCCTGGGTGGCACCGGTCATCGCATCGACTTGGAGCAGTCCATCGCCGGCATCGAATGGGGTGATGTAAAGCCGGTTAGAGAGACCGGCGGCGACTTGCCATGGCTTAACGTCTATGAATAACGGCTGCAATGTCGTAAGCGTGGTGAGATCGACGACCGCGATACGCGTGGTGCCGCTCAAGGCGACGTAGAGCGACAGACCGTCGGCCGATAACGCCATGCCGGCTGGCGCTAGTCCGACCGGTATCGTCTGGAGCAAGTTAACGGGGTTGCTACTGAGCACCGCCACGCTGCCATCGGCTGGCAAGCTGGCGTAAATGCGCTGCCGGGCAGGATCGGCGACGAATCGTTGCGCGGTTAAGGCGAACCTCGCGACCAGGTTGTCAGATCCGGTCGTTTGGGCCGGGCTGGTGAGAGCAGTGCTGAAAAGGAGAGCCGTGGCGAGAGAAGTTCGTAGGAAGAATTTCATATGTGAGTGAGCCTGGTCGGGAAAGGAAAATCCCGGAGGGAGATTCGGGCGCTAACCCAGCGTAGGCAATTATTTTGTTCGTCCGCTTTCCCAAAAAAGAAGACGAGGCGAGCGGTCTCCCAAACTCTTCAGACGCGGGGAATTAGCTTGCCCTCGCACGCCTAACGGACCTAACGATAGGACATGAAAGCAAAATTACTCGCCTCATTAATCTTCGCTAGTGTCTGCCTGGCGGTCGTAAGCGTGACGGGCGGCACGCCGGAAGCAGGGAAGGCCTTTACCGAAAAATACAAGATTGCCTACGAAGGGAAGGACACCGCGACGCTGGAGTCTTTTCTTTATACCAAGGACGCCAATCCGATGGCGCTGGAGTTTTACAAGATGATGATGAGCAACGGCGCGGGTGGGAAAATTTCCAAGATCGAGCTGGTGGATCTCACGCCGGAAGAAGCGAAGAAGGCTGCCGGCACACAGGATGGCCCGGGCGGAATGAAGACGCGGATGCCGCTCAAGCCGACGAAGAAACTGGTCATCACGGTGGAGACAAAGGATGGGAACGGCAGCTCGTCGAGCACGAGTGAGAGCTTCATCGCCGAGAAGGACGGGAAGTTTCTCATCCCTGTGCCGGTGGACGTGAAGTAGCAATCCCCTCCGGAACCGTACGCAAAAAACGCGCTCACTTCGGCAGTGCCGAAAGGGGCGCGCTTTTGCCTACCCTAACGAACTATTTCTTAACGATCTCGGCGTTCTCCAGCATCGAGACTCCGCCGTTGGTCGCCATCTTGCCCTTGAGGGTAACGGTCTTGCCGGCGAGGGGCGCGAGCTCGTCGTTCATCGGCTTGTGCGCGCCGACCACGAGGTAGGCTTTGCCTTCGCTCACGATCCCGACGGGGCCACCGCCCTTGATGCATTTCTCGCCACAGCTGGCGTGTTTCTCGCCCATCGCGTTGTGATCGACGTAACACATCATGTCGACGATCTCGCCGGTCACTTCCTTGGTCGCGGCGTCAGATTTCGCTTCTTCGGCCAGGGCCAATGGTGCGGTCGCGAGCGCCGCCGTGAAAGCGAGCGTAACCGCCAGTTTCATAAACTTCGGAACTCTTTCGGTAGTTGAATACATGTGGGGAACGTCCGCTCGAAGTGCGCGACGGTCAATTCGTTAGGATCGGTTTGGGCGGGGTGAAGTTTCAGCTCTGCTCGATCAGGCGCGCGAACTCGGCGAAGAAATAGCTCGCGTCATGCGGGCCGGGCGCGGCCTCGGGATGATATTGCACGCTGAAGATCGGCAGCTTGCGATGCCGCATGCCTTCGACGGTGCCGTCGTTCAGGTTGATGTGCGTGACCTCGACGTCGTTAGGCAAGGAATCGGGATCGACCGCAAATCCGTGATTCTGCGAAGTGATCGCAACCCGGCCCGTGCTCAGGTCCTTGACCGGCTGATTCCCGCCGCGGTGCCCGAACTTGAGCTTGAAAGTGCGGCCGCCAAACGCGTGGCCGAGCATCTGGTGCCCGAGACAAATCCCGAAAATCGGGACGCGTCCCATGAGGTCGCGCACGGCTTCGTGCGCGTAATCCAGCACCGAGGGATCGCCCGGTCCGTTGGAAAGAAAAACGCCTTCCGGCTTGTAGCTAAGAGCTTCCTCCGCGGTCGCCGTTGCGGGCAGGACAGTCACGCCGAAACCATTCTGCCGCAGCCGGCGCAGGATGTTTTCCTTCATCCCGTAATCGTAAGCCACGATCCGATGACGGATTGGCGGCAGCTCCGTTTTAATTCCGTGCTCCGTCGTCCAAACGGCGCTCGCCTTATCCTCCGGGTCCCAGGTGTAGGCGGTTGGGGTCGTGACTTCGCGCACGTAATCCATCCCGATAACCCCCTTCCCTTCCACGGCGCGCCTAACGGCTTCCTCCGGCGCAATATTTTCGGTCGTTAGGCAAGCCTTCATCGCGCCGCGGGTGCGGAGGTGGCGCGTGAGTGCGCGGGTATCGATCCCCTGCACGCCCGGGATGTTCCATTGGCGCAAATATTCGTCGAGCGAACTCTCCGAGCGCCAGTTGCTCGGCGCCTCGCTTAGTTCCTCGATGACAAAGCCGCGCACGTGCGGCATGCGGCTCTCGGCATCGGCCGCGTTTGTGCCGTAGTTGCCGATCAACGGATACGTCATCGCGACGATCTGGCCGCGATACGACGGGTCTGTCAGCACTTCCTGGTAACCGGTCATGGAAGTGTTGAAACAAATTTCGCCGACGCAGGTGCCGGCGGCGCCGAAGGATTCGCCACGGAAAAGCCGGCCGTCCTCGAGCGCGAGAAGCGCCTTGAGCGAACGCGAAGCAGGCTGCGGCATCGCATCGATGTAGCCGCCAAGCGCCCGCCCGTCAAAAAAAGCGCCCGAATCAGGATTGATTCGAGCGCTCAAAGTATTACCCCGCAAGTGCCGTTTAGGTGGATCTCCCGTTCCCTTTTGGTAACGGGCGGGTGACCGCCGCCGGAGCGTCTGACTTCCAATTAAGGCATGTCATCTTCCCCTAACGACCTAGCCCCCTATGCTAACAACATCGGTCCGGGTATCACACCTGTAATCTCGAACACCGCAGGGCAAATTTTAGAAAGTTGTCGATAGAGAGCTGAAAGTAGACGCGAAAAGGTCTTTGAACCTTCAACTCTCAAACAACAACTCTCCAACTCCTCAAAGAACTATTCGCGCAGCTCCACGCGCAACTGGCTTCGCAAACGTTCGCGAAT
>DASXYO010000199.1:0-3038 GCA_036502465.1 Chthoniobacterales bacterium | reverse complement strand
GCGCGATCCCGCGCCCGGACGGACTTAGAAACTGAAGGTCAACCCCGTCACGATGTGATGGTTGAGGGGCGTGACTTCGATCGAGCCGCCGGGGATCTCGAGGGAGTCGAGATTAGCGTAGGTGAATTTGTATTCGAACATCAAACCGATGTGGCGGGTGAGAGAAATGTTCATTCCCGCCAAGCCCTCGACGCCCGGCCCGTGTAGTTGGTAGCCCTCGTGAAAGCGGCCACCGACCGTCGATTCGACATGCGGAATCGCCGCGCCCAAGCCGACGCCGACATACGGCTCGAGGTGACCGAGAAAATCCTCTCCGCGCTGACCCGGTTTCCAGCGATAAACGATATCAGCCAGCGCGTAGTTCAGCCCATGCGAGAGGCTGAAGGACTCGATGGTGCCGTCGACCCGTTCGTTGTCGTTTACGCGGACGCCGTTTCGCCGGCCAGTCACGTGCACGGTGGAGTCGGTGTCGGCGTACATTTTCATGTGAAAAAATTCGGCGCCGAATCCCCAATGCGAATCTTCCGAGGGAAACCAAAGCGCCCGCGCTCCGTAATAAGGCGGATCGTCGAGGTCGCGCCCCTCGAACGGGACGTCGCGAAAAGTCAGATCGGTTCCACCGCGCTGCTGCAGGCGCAGATCGCTGTCCTGGCTTACCGCGACGCCGGTAAAAATCGACAACTCCACTTCTGCGTCAGCTTTGCGGGTGAAAGCGGGCAGGAAAGCGAGGAACAGAAGCAGCACGGCATAGCGGATTGTGAAACGAAGAGCCTTTGCAGCGAAGGAAGATAGAATCATGACGCGATGGTAATGTGCGGGCCAGCAAATACTTTGCCGTAGCCGAAGTCAATGCAGAGACATGCCGGCCGAAGCTTGCCTCCCTTCGTGGCATCGGAGTAACCTGCTCGCAACAAAGGCAAACAATGACGACACGATTGCTTTGGATGGTGGCGCTAATGGCAGCGGCGCTGACTGGTGCGGGCTCCGTCGGTGCGAAGGACGAGCCGATATTTCCGGGGCTCGGTCATTACCAGCGAAAGATCACGACCGACTCGCCCAAGGCTCAGCGCTACTTCAACCAGGGGCTCGCCTTTTATCACGGCTTCAATCACGGCGAAGCGATCCGGTCTTTTCAGGAAGCCGCCCGCCTTGATCCCAAGTGCGCGATGGCGCATTACGGCATCGCGCTCGCCTGCGGCCCGCACATCAATCTGCCGCTCGTTCCGCCGCCCGCCGCCGAGCTGGCCTGGCAGGAATTGAAACTGGCGCAGGAAAACGCGGAGCACGCTTCCCCGGTCGAGCGCGATCTGATTGAAGCCCTTGGCCATCGTTATGCCAACCCGCAGCCGGAAGATCGCGCACCGCTCGACCTCGCCTACGCGGACGCGATGCGAAAAGTCTGGCAGAATTACCCTAACGATCCTGATGTCGGTGCCTTCTTCGCCGAAGCGCTGATGGACCTGCGCCCGTGGAATCAATGGACGCCCGAAGGCCAGGCAAACCCGGGTACGGAAGAAATCCTGTCCACGCTCGAAAGCGTTTTGAAGCTGAGCCCGAAGCATCCTTTCGCGAATCATCTCTTCATTCACGCGACCGAGGCTTCGCCCCATCCGGAACGCGCGACGGTCGCGGCGGATCGTCTCCGCGCTCTCCAGCCGGGCCTCGCTCATAACGTCCACATGCCATCGCACATTGACATCCGCTGTGGGCGCTGGCAGGAGGCGGTCGAGACGAATATCAAGGCGGTCGAGGCCGACCGGCGTTATCGAAAAATCGCCGGACCACCGAAGGGATTCATCAGCGTTTACGTCGCGCACAACCGGCACATGCTGGCTTTCGCGGCCATGATGACCGGCCAGCGCGCGCTCGCCTTGAAGCACATTCGCGCCATGGTCGCGGAACTGCCGCCCGATTTCCTGAAGGAGAACGCACTCCAGGCCGAGGGCTTCGTTTCCATGCCGCTGGAAGTGATGGTTCGCTTTGGGATGTGGGATGAAATCCTGGCTGAGCCTAACGAATATCCGGAATACATGACCGGCACCCGGGCTTTCCACCACGCCGCGCGCGCGATCGCGTTCGCGGCCAAAGACGAGCCGGAGAAGGCCCGCCAGGAGCAGGCGATTTTCCTCGAGAAAGCCAGGCTCATTCCGAAAGAGGAGACATTTGGCAACAATACGGCCGAGGATCTTGTCGCCCTGACCAAACGGATGACCGAGGGCGAGATCCTGATTCGAGAGAACAAGCTCGAGGCTGGCCTGACGGAGCTGCGGGAAGCGATCAAACTGGAGGACGCGCTCAAATACGACGAGCCGCCCGGCTGGCTTATCCCGATCCGGCACTCGTTAGGCGCGACCCTCATGCGGAACGGGCGTTTCGCGGAAGCCGAGCAGGTCTATCGCGAAGACCTGGCGCGCCTGCCGGGCAACGGTTGGTCGCTTTTCGGCCTTGCTGGAAGCCTGACCGCGCAAAAGAAGAACGAGGCGGAAGCGAAAGCGACTCGGGCAAAATTCCAAAGACTCTGGGCGAAAGCGGATACCAGGATCACCAGTTCCTGTTTCTGCCAGCCGGCCCCGGCCGCTGGCGAGTAGCGCCTCTTTCGACTCATCCCTCCCGCTGCGACACGGTTGAACGGTGCCTCAGCTACGAATGGTAGCGTGACGACCATGGATTCAGAGAAGGAGAAGAAGCGGCCTAACGAATTGGTGAAAGTAAAACGCTCGCGGGTGCACGGCACAGGGGTTTTTGCCGCGCGGCAAATCCCGAAAGGGACGCGGATCATCGAATATACTGGCGAGCGAATTTCGTGGAAGGAAGCGCAGGATCTGCCGCCGCTCGATCCGGATGATCCACATCATACGTTCTTCTTTTCCCTCGACGATGGGCTGGTGATCAACGCTGCGGTCGGGGGGAACGAAGCGCGCTGGATCAACCATTCCTGCGCGCCGAACTGCAAGACGATCGAGCGGCACGGGCGGGTCTATATCGTCGCGCTCCGGAACGTGAAGGAGGGTGAGGAGCTTTTCTACGACTACAGCCTG
>DASXYO010000198.1:0-6582 GCA_036502465.1 Chthoniobacterales bacterium | reverse complement strand
CCGAGGTCATACATCGCCGCAGTGCCGATGACGATCAGCGTGCTGATGACCAGCGCGCTCTTCACGTTCGTGAGCGTGAGCCGGAGATTTGCGCGCAGGCTTTGCAGCGCGCGCTGGTGGAATTGCGAGACCTCGAAGTCTTCGCGGCCAAACGCGGCCACCATCCGGATCGAGCTCAGCCCTTCCTGCGCCTGCGCGAGGACCGCGCTTTCCTGCTCCTGAATCGAAGTCGATTCCGTGCGGATGCGATGGGCGAAGAAGTAGATCGCTCCGACGATGAGCGGGACGATCATCAACGACAAGAGCGTCAGCTCCCAATCCAGCCGGAGCATGATCACGAGCGTGCCGAGCAGCGTGATCACCGAGCCGAAGATGTTGGTGAAGCCTTTGTTGTAAATCGTCTGGATGGCCTGCGAATCGTAGGCGACGCGGAAGCTCGAATCGGCCGAGCGGCGCGCGTCGTGATACTTGAGGGAGAGCGATTGGAGGTAGGAATAGAGATCGGTGCGCAGCTTGAGCAGCGCCTGCAGGCCGATCTTCACGAAGATGTAACCGGTGAGGAGATTGATCAGTCCCCAGAGCACCTGGAGACCGACAAGCGCGAGGCAGAGGGGCAGGATGTAGCTGTGCCAATTCGGATGGGTCGCTCGAAAGGCGGAGTCCGGGGGCAGGATCTGGTCGACGAGAATTTTGATCGGCCAGGGCTTGAGGAGATTCACCCCGATTCCGACGAGGGCGAAGAGCAGGCCCGCGATCGTCGACCCGAGGAAGGGCCGGTAATAACGGAGGACGCGCCGATAGATCATGAAGAAATTAAAATTGCAGAAACAGAAATTGCGATTGAACTACCGGCGCACCATCAATGGTCGGGCCATCAAGGCCCCGAGGCTAAATCTGAAATCCAAAATCTGAAATCGAAATTTCCCGATGCATCACTTACTTGAAATCTGGTTTGGTTGGGTCTTGCACGGCGGTTACTGGGGCATTATCGCCCTCATGGCGATGGAGAGCTCGATCATTCCCGTCCCGAGCGAGGTTGTCATTCCGCCGGCGGCATTTCTTGCCGCACAAGGTCACCTGAATATCGCAGGAGTGATCGCGGCCGGCACCCTGGGTTCCTATCTTGGCTCGGCCATCTCCTATTGGATCTCGCTCCTGGTGGGGCGGCCCGTCGTGCAGCGCTTCGGCAAATACTTCTTCATCCCGCCCGAGAAACTGGAGCGGGCGGAAGTCTGGCTGCAACGCTACGAAGCGGGCGGCGTGTTCTTTGCCCGCCTTCTCCCGGTCATCCGCCACCTGATTTCCATCCCGGCCGGAATCGTCCGGATGAATTTCGGGGTTTTCAGCGCGGTCACGATCGCCGGCTCGGCGCTCTGGTGCAGCGTCTTGGCTTACCTCGGTCACAAGGCGTTCCTGGTGCAGCCCGATCTGCTCTCAAATCCGGATGCCTTCGTCCATTTCGTCAAAGCCCAATCGTTCTGGATTGTGCTTTTTGTGGCGATTCTAGCTATTTTATACCTTCTGATGTTGCGTTTGTCGGCTAAACGGGCTCCCGCAGTGTAAGCCTGTCAGGGCGCGTGTGTTCATTCCGATTACACATGTGTCACGGTTTGGGCGCTCGACGTGAAGCTCAACATCAGAAATTTTGAACGTTTTCGAGGGAGAAGCCTCTAATTCTTTAACATGGCACCGATCCTGCTTAAAAGTGATCAGCCTCTTATGAAAAAGAATACGCAAATCCTCAAGACCCGTCCGGCCCTCTCACTCGGCGACCTCATCCTCGCCGTCAGTTCCTGCACGAAAAACACCAAAGAAACGGTCGCGGCCGTCGCCGATCTGCTGGGCAGCGGCCAAGTGCGTGTGCAGAGCAACGGTCGCTTTAATCGCGCCCGGGTCTGCTAACAAATTTCCGAACGAATCGTTCGAGTCGTCGCCCTTGCGGTCAACCCGCCTGGGCGACGTTTCTTTTTCCAGGAATCGCTTTGCCCGCGCGGTGCGGCTTTCTATCTTGGCCGGGTGATTGAAAGATATTCCCGCGCCCCGATGCGCGAGCTCTGGTCGGAGCAGCGTAAATTCGAGATCTGGCTCGAAATCGAAATTCTCGCCTGCGAGGCGATGGCGAATTTGGGACAAATTCCCAAGTCCGATGCCGAGACGATCCGCCAGCGGGCTCGTTTTTCGATTCCCGAGATCAACGAAATCG
Organism: Chthoniobacterales bacterium; assembly: GCA_036502465.1. Lineage (GTDB taxonomy): Bacteria > Verrucomicrobiota > Verrucomicrobiia > Chthoniobacterales > UBA10450 > Palsa-1392. The sequence goes on along the minus strand of DASXYO010000198.1, from coordinate 4,379 downwards.
AGAAACGCACCAACCATGACGTCATCGCGTTCCTCGAAAATGTCGCGGCATCCGTTGGGCCGGCGTCGCGCTGGATTCACCAGGGGCTAACCTCGTCGGATATTCTCGACACGGCGCTCGCGGTGCAGCTCGTCGCCGCGGGCAAGATCCTGCTCGACGATCTGCGCGACCTGCGCGCGGTCGTCGCCGATCAGGCCCGACGTTATAAGATGACGCCGATGATCGGGCGCAGCCACGGTATTCACGCCGAGCCGATCACTTTCGGGCTCAAGCTCGCCCTCATGTTCGAAGAATTCGGCCGAGCCGAGGAGCGGCTGACGCAAACGCTGGGGCGCGTCAGTGTCGGCAAATTGAGCGGCGCAGTCGGGACGCACGCGCATCTCGATCCGCGGATCGAGCAATACGTTTGCGAGAAGCTTGGACTGAAGGCGGCGAAAATTTCCACCCAAATCATCCAGCGCGACCGCCACGCGGAGTTCTCCACCACGCTCGCGCTCATTGCCTCGAGCATCGATCGCTGGGCAACGGAGCTGCGCCACCTGCAGCGCACCGAGGTCCTGGAAGTGGAGGAATTTTTCAGCGCCGGCCAGAAAGGCAGCTCGGCCATGCCGCACAAGCGCAACCCGATTACCGCCGAGCGCCTGAGCGGACTCGCCCGTGTCGTTAGGGGAAACGCCATCGTGGCGCTCGAGAACGTCGCCCTTTGGCACGAACGCGACATCAGTCATTCCAGCGCCGAGCGCATCATCCTGCCGGATTCGTGCACCCTGATGGACTACATGCTGGTGAAGCTGCGGGACCTGATCAAGAAGCTGCACGTTTACCCCGATAACATGGAGCGCAATCTTGGCCTAACGAAAGGCCTCTACTTCAGTCAGTCGATCCTCCTCGCCCTCACTCGCGCCGGCGCGAATCGCCAGACCGCCTACGAAGCCGTCCAGCGTGCCGCCATGAAGACGTGGCAGGGCGACAAACCCTTCGCGGAAAACGCAAAGGAGGAGCCGGAAATCACCGCGCTCCTTTCGCCCGAAGAAATCGATGCACTCTGTTCGCTCGACGTGCATTTCCGGCACGTCGACGAGACCTTCCAGTCGCTCGGCCTGTAAAGGACCGACGCCCTAACGAGGCCGCGGCGCGATCCTGAGCAGGACCACGCCATGCGGTGCGACCGAGGCTTCAAAGCGATCCGCAAATTCCCCAAGGTCCTTCTGCCGCCACAGATCGCGCACCCTCTGCACGGTCGTTAGGCCGAGATCGGACCACTGCACTGCGATCGTTGCCGGCTTCGTTCCGCGATTGAAGAGTCCAACTGCCCAGTCGCCGTTCTCCATCTGCTTTCCGTAGACATCCCGCGCGACGCGGGTCGCCTGCCGGCAAAGCGGATCCTGGTTCACCTCGAGCACTTCGTCGTTCGTGAGGAGACCGAGGGTGAAAGGATCGAGCTTCTCCAGGTCGCAACCGAGGAGGAGCGGCCCGGAGAGGAGACACCACAGACTCATGTGCGCGTATTGCTCGTCAGCCGTGAGCGGACAGCCGTTAGGCCGATGCCACTTCGTGTCGCCGAGGACGAGCATATCGGGATCGTTATAGTGTCCCGGCCCGTTGAAGGGCGCCCATTTGTCGCGTGAGAACCCGAGGTCGCTCACGCTTGCCCACGTGTCCTCGATGTCCACCGTCGTCCGCCAGGAGTTGGCCAGCTTCACCAGCTCCGGGGCGAGCGGGCGCTTCGCGTTGTTCGAGAGGCTGTAGAAGATATCCCGCCCGGAAGCCTCGAGCGCGGCGCTCATCTCCGCGACGTGCGGCAGATCGATCGGCACCCAATCATATTTCAGATAATCGAAACCCCAGGCCGACCATTGCCGCACATCCTGCCTAACGAACGACACACTGCCGAAACTTTGCAGGGCGCGCACAAATTTCTTGCGTGCTCTGGCCCGGCGCCAATCCGCCAGTGGACCGAGCCAACCGAACCGGGAATGAAAATCCGGCACCTGGAACCGAGAATTCTTCACCCCCGCCGGCGTGTCGATTTCCCCGTTAGGCCGATCGGCCGTCGAGCCGCGGTAACGAGCCGAGGTGACCCGCCACGGCGTCGAGTAAATGCCGATCTTCAAACCGAGCGCGTGCACTTCGTCCGCCAACGCTCCCATCCGCGGGAATCTTGCATTCGGCTGGATGGCCTGTAACGACCCACCCCGCGCCCCCTGCCAGCCATCGTCGATGTTCACATAAGTCCACCCGTGGTCACGCAGACCGCTCGCCGCCATTGCGCGGGCGGCCGCCCGCACCTTCTCCTCGCTCACCTGCGAGCCCCAGCAATTCCAGCTGTTCCAACCCATCGGCGGAGTGAGCCCTATCTCCTCGCCGCCCACGATCGTTAGGGCCTTCTCCGCCGTGCCCAGCCGGTTTCGCGCTTTCAGCCTAACGACCGTCCGTCCCTTGCTCCGCAGCGTCCCGCTGATCAATCCCGTCCCACGATCGATCGCCAGCCCGGCCGGCAGATTCTCCGCCGTGAATTCCAGCGGACGTTCGCCCGTGACCGAAACCTGAAAACGAAAAGGCGACCCGGGCCGGCTGCCGTAGATCCGCGCGCCATTGATCCTCGGACTAGCCGCAGCCGGCGGCGTGAGAATCGGGAACGAACCCGCGCCCGCAGTCTCCCGGGCCGGCCGCTCACAGGCCGCGAAGAGCAGCCCCGCGCAAATCGTTAGGCCAAGCGGGCGGAGAAAAGACAGACCGATCATGCGCAGGATGCGGCTAGATTTATCCGCGATCCCCGCCTGCGGCCAGCGTCATTCACAACTCGCCGCCCTCATCGCAGTTGCGCGGCGCGGGGTGCGCCCGCAATATCCCCGAGCCCGATGCCGAAACCGTTCTACATCACCACCGCGATCGACTACACCAACGGCGCGCCGCACATCGGCCACGCCTACGAGAAAGTGCTGGTCGACGTCATCGCCCGTCATCACCGGCTGAAAGGCGAGCCCGTTTACTTCCTCACCGGCGTCGATCAGCACGGACAGAAAGTCCAGCAGAGCGCCGAGAAAGCCGGCGTCGCGCCGCAGCAGTTCGTCGATGAGATCACGGCGAAATTCATCGCCCTCTGGGAGAAACTCGAGGTCCGCTACGACGGCTGGGCCGCCACCACCGACCCGCTGCACAAGCGTTGCGTGCAGGGAATGCTCCAGCGCCTTTTCGATGAAGGCGAGATCTACAAGGACAAACAGGAGGGCCACTACAGCATCCGCCAGGAACAATTCCTGACCGACAAAGAGCGCGGCCCCGACGGCGAGTTCGGCCCCGAGTGGGGCGAAGTCGAGCACCGCACCGAGGAGAACTACTACTTCCGTCTCGCGAAACACAAAGACTGGCTCCTCGCCTATCTCCGTTCCCATCCCGACACCGTCACCCCCGACTTCCGCCAGACCGAGCTCATCAACGCCGTCGAGAAACTGAGCGGTGACCTCTGCATCTCGCGTCCCAAATCGCGCCTCAGCTGGGGCATCGAGCTCCCCTTCGACCCGGAATACGTCAACTACGTCTGGTTCGACGCCCTCACGAACTACATCAGCTTCATCGGCTACGACCCGTCCATTTCTTCCTTCTTACTTCAGCCTTCTTCCTTTCAACAAAAGTGGCCAGCGCTGCACGTCCTCGGGAAAGACATCCTCATCCCGGCCCACGGGATCTACTGGCCGATCATGCTCCATGCCCTCGGTTTCCCCGATGAGCAGATGCCGAAGTTTCTCGTCCACGGCTGGTGGAACATCAGCGGCGCCAAGATGAGCAAGTCGTTAGGGAACGTCGTCGACCCTAACGAGCTGGCCGACAAGTATGGCCCCGAGGCGCTCCGGTATTATCTCATGAGCGACATGGTCGTCGGAAAAGACGCCGACTTCTCCGAGGAGCGATTGATCGAGCGCTACAACTCCGAGCTCGCCAATTCCCTCGGCAACCTGCTCAACCGCACCCTGAGCATGGCCGCGCGTTATTGCGCAGGAGCCTTGCGCCGCGGCCAGCCGCCCGCGCTCGACCTTGCCCTCGAGCGCCCCGGTCGCGCCATCCAGCTCGCGACCGAGGCGAACCAGCAGATCGAACAAACCGCGCCTTGGAAGCTGATGAAAGAGGGCCAGGCCGAGACCGTGGCCGCGATTCTTTACGACCTCGCCGAACGCCTCCGCATCATCGCCATTCTCATCTCGCCGATTCTTCCGCAGGCCGCCCACGGCATTTTCGCTCAGCTAAACTGGAAACTGGATCAGAGCGGAAAAGAAGAGCGCTTCTCGTTAGCCGAAGCGGAGTGGGGGAGGCTGCCCGATGGCCACGTCGTCGGCCAGCCGGTCCCGCTCTTTCCGCGGATTGAGACGGCTTAGCGACCG
>DASXYO010000197.1:0-6255 GCA_036502465.1 Chthoniobacterales bacterium | reverse complement strand
AAGCTTCCACCTTGCATTTTCAGGAGAGCAAGCTGGAAGCTCGCGCTACCCTGGAGCCCGCATCCTGAGCACAGGGTTAATTCACGTTGCCGAGGACGGGTGCGGCGGCAATGGTAAGAGGGTGATCATCCAGGCACCGGAAGCCTTTCAGTTCGACACGATTGACGATGTGCTGCGCGATATCGCGGCCGGAAAAATCGTTATCGTGACCGACGATGCGGACCGCGAAAACGAGGGCGACCTCATCATGGCGGCGGAGAAGGCCACGCCGCAGACGATCAATTTCATGACGATACACGGCCGCGGGCTGATTTGCGTGCCGATCGTGGCGGAGCGGGCCGATAAACTCGGCCTGCAGCGGATGGTGGCGCAAAACCGGGAGATGTACCGGACGGATTTTACCGTTTCGGTGGACGCGGCGAAGGGTGTGACGACCGGCATCAGCGCGCACGATCGCGCTGCGACCATTCGCACGCTGGCGCGGCCGAAAGCCGGGCCTAACGATCTTGTCCAGCCGGGGCACATCTTTCCGCTCCGGGCCAAGGAAGGCGGTGTGCTGCGGCGCGCCGGGCATACCGAGGCGGCGGTCGACCTCGCGCGGCTGGCGGGTCTGCAACCGGCCGGCGTGCTCTGCGAAATCCTGCACGATGACGGGTCGATGGCGCGGCTCCCGGAGCTGATGCAGTTCAAGAAAAAGCACAAGCTGCGCATCTGCACGATCCAAAGTTTGATCGCCTACCGACGGCTGCGGGAAAAGCTGATCGTGCGCGAGCAGGTGGTGAAGATGCCGACCGATTACGGCGACTTCGAGCTGCACATGTATCGCTCGACGGTCGACAACGCGCACCATCTTGCCCTCGTCAAAGGCAAGATCTCGAAGTCCAAGCCAACGCTCGTCCGCGTCCACAGTGAATGCCTGACGGGCGATGTTTTTGGTTCGCGACGCTGCGATTGCGGGAATCAACTGCACGCTGCCCTCCGGCAGATCAGCGAGGCCGGCGGCGTTTTGGTTTACATGCGGCAGGAAGGCCGCGGCATCGGGCTGGCGGCGAAGATTCACGCTTACAAGTTGCAGGAAGAAGGTCTCGACACGGTGGAGGCGAACGCCAAGCTGGGGTTCGCCGGTGACCTGCGCGACTACGGGATCGGCGCACAGATTCTTTACGATCTCGGCGTGCGGAAGTTCCGTTTCCTAACGAATAATCCGAAGAAGGTGGTCGGACTCGAGGGCTATGGCATTCAGATGGTGGAACAGGTGCCAATCCGCAGCGAGCCGAACCCGCATAACGCCAAGTATCTCGAAACGAAACGGGTGAAAATGGGTCACCTTCTCTAACCAGTGGCCATCCAAAATATGTCGAAATTAGTTCCACCAAGGCCGCGCATTATTCATGTGAAACGCGGCTTCGTCCTCGTCGCGAGCCAGTTCAACGCGAAATATGTGCAGGGGTTGGTGACGCATTGCACCGACGAGCTGCGCGCGCTCTCGCCCGCCTCGAGTATCGCTCTCCATCTGGTGCCCGGGGCTTTTGAAATCCCGGTCGTTGTCCAGGAAATGGCGCGGCAGAAAACCGCGGATGCAATCGTGGCCCTGGGCGTCATCCTGCAGGGCGAAACGCCGCACGCGCAGCATCTCGCCCATTCGGTTACCGACGCGCTGCAACAGATCGCGCTCGAGCATGGCGTGCCAGTGATCAATGTCGTCCTCAGCCTGAACGACGAAGAACAGGCACGAAAGCGTTGTCTGGAAAACGAAATCAATCGCGGCACGGAAGCGGCCCGCGCCGCCTTCGAGATGGCGAATCTCTTCGCCGAATTGCGCAAGTAGCATGGGAAAGCGTCACGCCGCGCGCCGGGCCGCGCTCCAATATCATTTCTGGCGCGACCTGCACGGTGGCGAGGGGCCGGAAAAGATCGAGGAGTTCTGGGAGCTTTGCCCCGCGAAAACCAAAGTGCAGCTCTTCGCCCAGCCGTTGATCGATGGGATGCTCGCGCACCTGCCTGAGATCGACGAGCGCATCACGCGCTACTGTGAAAACTACGAGTTTCGCCGCATCTCCGCGGTCGATCGCAACGTGTTGCGGCTGGGAATTTTTGAGATGTTTTACCGGGACGACATTCCACCCGTCGTCTCGATCAATGAAGCGATCGAGTTAGCGAAGGAGTTCGGCGGACCAGACTCCGGTCGTTTCGTGAACGGCATTCTCGACCGGGTGAAAAAGGATCTCTCAAGGCCGTTGCGCGAAGCGGCTCCGCCGGCAGAGCCGTCCGAGAACAGCGACTTGTAGCGTCCGGACAGCTTTATTCGTTAGCCCGTTTTCTGGATGAGGCCGACGCCGCAGAAATCTTGGTAAACCATTCCGGGCGTTTCGATCGCGGGAACATTGTGATTGAGCGAGATCACTTCGACCTCCGGATGCGACTCCCGCCACTCTTGCAGCGCGCGCCGCACGCCGCCTTCGCCAGTCACATCAAAGCTGGCCGCGAATTCACTCGTGTCATGGAGGACAATCAAACCGCCCGCCGCCAGAGCCGGATACCAGGCTTCGATTTCATTCAGCGTCTGCCGGTATTCATGAGAGCTATCGAGAAATACCAACTCCGGCGCGCCGCCCAGGTAATCGCGGGCCAGCCCGGGCGAAACAGGATCGAGGGAGCTGCGCAATTCCACCCTAACGACATCCGCCAGCCCGGCGCGCTTCAGCCATTCCCGTGCAAACTGGCAAAGCGGCTCATCGATTTCAAAGCTGAAAAGCCCATGTCGCGCGTGCATCTGCCGCAGATAAAAACCGAGGAGCAACGAGGAGTAACCGGCGTGCGTGCCGAGCTGGACGATTCGTTGCATCCCGCTTCCCATCACCATTCCATGCAGCAGCGACATGATCGGCACCACGCATTCGCCGATCAGATTCTGGCGGGTCGTTTCGGCAAACCAGTCCTCCATCAATTGCCATTCATCGTCACTCAGGCTGGCGAAAATCGGCGGTACGTAATTGCTGCGCGGCAGCCGATGCCACCAGAAGCGCGGCTCGCGCGATGCGGATAGGACAAGGGAGCGGCGTGGTGTTTCAGGACCGGCCATAGCCGAGCAACTTCAAGTGCCGCCCGGCATACGCAAGCTTTGAATAAGAGGCCGCGCTCACGGCGCAGCGTGGCTCGCCCATGTTCGCTTCCCCGCGCTCGGCCACAGGATTCGCCCGAGGCGATTGCTTCCTCGCTCGAGGATCAGGTAGCTCGCATAGGCCGCGGCGAAGAGCAGCGTAAACGCGACCGGGAAAACCGCGATAGCATGCCATGGCTCCGGCATTCCCCGCCCAATCGGAATCCGACGCAGCAGCTCCGCGACAAACGGGTAGTGCAGAAGATAAAGCGAGTAACTGCATAAGCCTAACGGAACAAGAAGTCGTTCCAACAGCCCCTCACCCTCCCCTCGCCACAGATACGACTCGACCAGCAAAACCAGCGCGCAGGAGGAAAGCGAGAATGCCACCGCGTCGCCCGGTTTCCAGAAAACTGACAACACCAAAACCAGCACCGCGACCACTCGAAGCAAGATCGACCTTGGAAACGCGCGACGACCGGCGAGGAACTCCTCAGCCAGGTAAGCGCCTAACGTCCAATCGAACCAGAGCATGGTCGGAAACGTCCAGACCGCGCCGGAGAAATCCTTGCTCCAGTCAGTAAAAAAAACTCCCGCGACAAGGCGCGTAACGAGACTCAGCGCCAGCGTCACAAGGAGCGCGCCCCGCATCGTCCACCAGCGGCGCATGAGCCACAGGACGGGGTAGAGCAAATAGAGTTGCACTTCCACAGCCAAGCTCCAAAAGGCGCCGTTGATCGCGAAAATCCAGGCTGAGCTGAAGTTATAGAAAAGAAAGATGTGGGAGAGAATCTGGGCGCGACCGTCGCCGGTTGAAAAGCTGAGCCCGTCGCGCCAGGCGAAGAAAGCAAGCCACGCAAAGTATGGCGGACAAATTCGCCAAAAACGGCGCCAGAAAAATCGTCCCGCACGCAGCTCACCCGCCTGCAACGCGGAAGCATGAATACAAAAGCCGCTGATGAGAAAGAAGAGCGAGACGCCCATCCATCCGTAACTCAGTGGATAGAAAACCCAAAACCACGGGCTCGGCGCAGAAGAAAAATCGCGCACCATCCCGTTCCATCGCAGATGATCGACGCCGAAGGTCGCGCCGTACCAGTGCAACAGTAAAACCGCAAGAATCGCCACGCCGCGCAGAACATCGATGCGCCGGAGATGAAGCTTGCGATCGACCTTTGCGCGCGCCGTCTCCGGTCCTGGCTCGACTTCCATTACTCCCCGTCCGTCTCGAGCCGATGTGGCGCGTGCGCTCGCAGTCGCAAATGCACCTCAAGTTCCTCATCGGACGGAATCGCGACCATAGGCAGATGAAGCTGCGGATCGATCCCGGTAATTTTGACGCGCAGAAATTTTGCGTTCGGCACGCGCTCGGCGTCCGCCGCCAGAGTGACTCCTTCAAAGCGACGATCAGCCGCCGCGTCGTAGTATGTTGTGCCGGCGGCTTTCAGGCGGATGCGGCCCACGTCGACAATCGGAAACGGACTGATAAAGTCGATCCGAAGCGGCGCGCCGGCGGCGTTCCGCGGCAATCGAAAACAGACATCTCGCCATTCGTTAGGGGCAAAGCGGCGGCAGAGCGAATCGGCTTCGCGCAATTCCCCGCCTAACATGGGAAAGACCTGCACGATGGAGTCCGCCGGTCCGGGCCCGGGCTGGAAGTGTCGCTTCAGCCAGGAAAAAAAGGCCAGACGAAAGCGCAGACCAGGCGAGAGCTTCGGCTTGCGCGCGATCAGGACAGAGTCATGCCACTTGTTGTTCTCGTAATCGTAGTCCGGCAAATCCTCCCATTGGGTGTGCGCGTCGAGCACCTCGAGGTGGGCGTAGCGCGCGACGGCGGCGAAGCCATCGGGAAAAATGCGCCAACAATCGCGCGGATAACGATGCTCCGGCCCACAGGACGGCGCAATAATGCAGCAGAGCCCGCCCGGCTTCAGGACGCGCGCGATCTCGCCCATCGTCTCCCAGAAAAACTCGGTGTGCTCGAAGGTTTGACCAGAAACAAGCACGTCCGCGCTCCCGCTCCGCAATTCGCGCCAGTGATACGCGTCCTGCAAAACCAGATCGACGTTTGGGCCCGGTGTGAGATCGACACCGATGTAGCGCCAACCGGGATTCGCCAACAATTGGCGGTAAGAGCCGTTAAAATCCTGGCTGCCGAGATCGATAATCGTCAGCGCTTCGCTTTTGCGCGCGTCGAGATAGTCCCGACGAAAGTCGGCCATCAGGTCTAACGAGTGTTGGTGCATCGTGGATTCGTTACGGTCGCGCGCAAGCTACCCTATCTGAGTCGAAGTTCATTCTAGTCGATCAGGCAATACACCTTTCTCAACCCAGTGCGAAATTGTCGCTCCCACCCTTAGATAGGATTTGCCGCGCATGTGTTCGTCGAAATCCCAATAGAGATGCTCGCCGTCTCCTTCGGCGCGACGAAACAACGGCGTCAGATCGAGAAAAGGAATCCCCAACTCCGCACAGCTTTTGTGAAGCGATTCCTGGTGAATCTGAAATTCCGGCCCGCGCAGGGATTCGACTTCATGGTGGGTGGCGTATTTCTGTTGGAAAGGAACGTATCTATCCGAGACCTGGGTCGAAAACGGGAGGTAAACAATCCGCAGCTCAGTTCCTTGGGCGCGCGTAAAGTCTCGCAGTTGCCGCAAAATTCCACTCATCTCGATCGGCTCGCGCAGCGCCGTGGCCGCCTTGTTTAGGACGTCGACCACGAACGGGTTGAAGTCCCCTTTCCGCATCGCCTCAGCCAGCGTCGGATCGACCCGCGAAAATTCTGGCGGCGGATTCGACCACGGATTCAAGGGATCGGGAACCACGGGAACAAAAAGAACCGGCGGCGAATGCCAGCGACGTGGGACCGGCTCGTGGCGGGTAGCTCGCGCGAGAGTCTGAAGCAATCGCGGCGTCCACGGGTTCGAGCGTTGAGCCCGGAGAGTTTCCTTCGGGACTATCGGATCGGTGATCGGCAGGTCGTTCGCATACAGAACCACGATCAACCTGCGTGGTCGAAAGAGCGGGACCGCGTCGTGAATCAGCGCCAAGTATTCGGGAATTCCGTTGCCGCCGATCCCGCAATTCATCGCTTCGGAATGATTCGCCGCCTTTTCGTAGCCACGCGCGATCGTCTCGTCATCTGTGGCCATGAA
>DASXYO010000196.1:0-2679 GCA_036502465.1 Chthoniobacterales bacterium | reverse complement strand
CGTGATGACCCGGACTTGAGTGACGCGCTCAGGCACAGCCTGACTGCCGCTGCGCTTCTCGATTTTCACCAGCACGGAATCTCCTTCGCGATGGGCCGCGTAATGCGTCAGCGCATACTCCCCCTTCTGGTAACCGAAACCATCGCCCGCATCTTCGTAAAGATCGCCGCTCGCGTGGCCGCTTTCATCGAGACAGACGAGCAGCGTAAGCGGATCGAGAGAATTTTCGCCGGTGCTTTGAATCACCTTGCCGAGCGGCACGATGGCGCCGCCGCGGACTTTTACCTGCGCCTGGTAGCCATCGCTTTCATGTTCGGGATCGAGGAGCGAAATCTCGCGCCAGATCCCCTTAGGCAGTTTCGGCGAATCGCTCCAGCGCGGAATGACGAGCAGGTCCGGCCCAAAAAGAAAAGCGCCCTCTTCCGCGCGCAGATCGGGATCTTTCGGATCGGCGAAGAAAACCGGCTGCATGATCGGGTCGCCTAACGACGCCGCGACGTAAGCGCAGGTGTAGAGATAAGGCAGCAGCCGGTAACGGCGTTCCAACGCGGTGCGGGCGACTTTTTCGATCTCCGGTCCCTGCGTCCATGGCTCGCGCGGCGGATTGTCGACCGAAGTGTGGGCGCGCGAAAAAGGAAAGAACGGCGCCATTGCAATCCATTGGCCGTAGAGTTCGGGCGTGATCGCTCCGGAATAGCCGCCGATGTCAGGGCCGTTCAACGGTTGGCCCGAGAGGCTGAGGTTAAGCGACATCGGGACGGACATTTTTAGATAACCGGGCGCGGCGTTGTTATCGCCCGTCCAGGTGGCGGCGTATCGCTGGCCGCCGAGATGGTTCGCCCGGGTCAGGACGAACGGACGCTTGTCCGGCCGGGCATCGAGCAAACCCTGGCGCGTGGCCGAGACCATGAGCATGCCGTAGACATTGTGATAGAGCAGGTGCGGACCGGGCGGCAACGCGCCGCCGCCGCGATGTTGATTGTCCTCCGGCATGGAATGATCGGGGCCGTTGAAGACCGCGGGCTCGTTCATGTCGTTCCAGACTCCATCGACGCCCTTCGCCAGGTAATCCTTGTAAAGCCCGGCCCACCATTGCCGCGTGGCGGGCATCGTGAAATCGGGAAAGACGCAATCGCCCGGCCAGACTTCGCCGACGAAAGGCTGGCCACGATTATTTTGCACCCAGAGATTTTTGTTCGTCCCGGAATCGTAGACGGAATAGCCGCGCTCTTTTTTCACTCCCGGATCGATCATCCAGACGGAGTGAAACCCATGCTTGTGCAGGTAGTCGTTAGTCGATTTCGGATCGGGAAAGCGCTCCGGGTCGAAAGTGAAAATGCGATAGCCATTCATGTAATGGATATCCAGCCAGATGACGTCGCAGGGCAGCTTGCGCTGGCGGAATTCATCCGCGATTTCGCGCACCTTCGCGTCCGGATAATAGGAGTAGCGGCATTGGTGGAAACCGAGCGCCCATTTCGGCGGAAGCGACATTTTGCCCGTTAGCTCCGCCAGCCCGCGGACAACGGCCTGGGGCGATTCGCGGTCGAGGACCACGACGCGAAAGGGCGCGCCCTCGCTCTTGAAAATAATCTTGTCCGGACCGGTGCTGAGCGTCGCCTTCCAAGTCGTCTCGAAGAGAACACCAAAGGCCGTTCCATCCGGCCGAACGCCGAGCACCCAGGGATGCGATTGATAAAGCCGCGGGCTCTTTAGGTCCCCGTAGGCGTAACAGTCGGTGTTCCAAACCACGATCGACTTTCCATTCCGCAGGAGCGGGCCGGTCGCTTCACCCGTTCCGTAAAGACTCGCTTCTTCCGGGATCGCGAGCGACGCGCCGGCTCGACCGTTTTGCTGGAAAAATTCCGGGATGAGTTTCCAATTGGGCGCCACCTCGCCCTGTTCCCGGGGTGGTGCGGCCAAGGCGAAGGAAGGCGTTTTGCCCGGCTTGTAACCTTGCGGAACAAAAAGCGCGATGCCGTCGCCGATTTTCGATTGCCGTTCGATCGGGGTCGTCCGCTCGGCAGCAGGCGTCGGGTTTTCTCCACTCGCCACGAGACGGCCGGATAGGACGAGGGCGAGAACGAACAGGAACCTGAAGTACAGCGATGGTTGCATGATTGGGCGCAGACCGGATTACACACAGACCGGTTCCGCTTGGAAACCCTGAAAGCCATTAACTGTTAACTCACGTCCAGCTTGTCGCCGTGCGGACTGACTCTATTCTCGCGGCCATCCCGAAGTCCGGAACGCAAAAATCATCACAACCATGAAAACTCGAGCCTCTCTTAAACTCATCGCACTCGCTCTCACCGCAGCCAGCTTCGTTGTCCTCGGCAACCACGCCTACGCCGGTGCCGGCATCTTCGGTAGCGACGAAGGCCTAACGATTAACGGCGGCGCCTTTACCTTTTACGAAAATTCCCTGCAAGGGGATAGCCGGCACAATCCGTTGGTCGCCGGTGGGGTGACCGGGGGACCGACGCTTGTCACCACCGGACTGCCAGCATCGCTCGGAAGTTTCAATCCTTTCGCCGGTGATTCACTCCTCCTCATCGGTGGCGAAGCGCTGACCTTCAAAAACGGTGCGACCGACGTGACGGGCGCTTTCGTGAACTTCAGCATCGACGGCGGCGCGTTCAGCTCGATCAGCCTCACCTTTAACGAAGATAACGTGAA
>DASXYO010000195.1:0-4763 GCA_036502465.1 Chthoniobacterales bacterium | reverse complement strand
TGCGAGTTGATCTTCTCGTGCTCGGCCTTTTGCGCCTGTGCCTTGGTGATTTGTTTCAATTCCACCATCCGATCGAGCACCATGTCGCGCTGGACCGCGGCGCCTTCCGGATTCTTGAGCGGTGAAAAACGATTCGGGCTCCGAATCAAACCGGCGAGCAGGGCCGACTCCGAAAGATCGAGTTTGGCCGCGCTTTTCCCGAAGTAGGACTGCGACGCCGTCTCGACTCCGTAACAGCCGGAGCCGAAATAAATCCGGTTCACATAAAGTTCGAGGATCTGGTCTTTGCTCAGCTCACGCTCGATGCGCAGGGCGACCATCGCTTCGAGGAGCTTCCGGCTGAGAGTGCGGCCGCCTAACGGGAGACTGTTGCGCGCGAGCTGCTGGGTGATGCTGCTCGCGCCTTCCTTGGCCGAGCGGCTCATGGCGTCGCGATAGAGTGCGCGCAGCACGCCGCGCCAATCGATCCCGCCGTGCTCGTAAAAGCGCGTGTCTTCGCGGGCGAGGAGCGCCTGAATGAAGACGGGCGAAACCTGCTTGAGCGGCACCTTGAGCCGGTTCGCGCCCGCCAGCCGGCTGTAGATTTTGCCGTCGACGTCGAAGACGGTGTTGCGCTCCGGCATGGTGCCGAGGCGTTTCAGGTCGAAGGTCTGGGCCCAGACCGCGTAGAACGAAAGGACCGCGACGACGATCGCGAGCGGGATGGCGACGAGGAAGAAACCGAGGATCCAGCGCCAGGCGCGGCCTTTGCGCTTTTTGTTAGGCGAGGCGGGCTTCCGCCGGGTACGCGCAAAGAGCTTCATCGAGGTAGCGCAAGCTTCCAGCTTGCGATGTCCCGGGCAAGCTGGAAGCTCGCCCTACCCTCCGGGACTTGAAATCCCGGGCGCGTAATTGCCCGCCAACCCCGGATTTCCGGCCGCCTAGAACTTCATCTTTACCGGCTCGCCGTGCTGCTCGTTGGCGCACGGGGCGTTGATCGGCACGCCCGCATCCTTTTCGTTAGGCTGGACGAAATTATGCTCGAGCAGGTAGCGCTCGACTTCTTCGCCGCTCACGTCGGCCACCATTTCGCCATTGATCTCGATGCAGGGCGAAAGCGGCTGGCCGCTCTTGGTTTCCATCTCCCAGCGGAAGGCGGGATTCTGGATGATATCTTTTTCCGTGAAGGGAAGGTCGTATTTGGCGAGGACGGCGCGCACCCCGCCGCTCCAGCCGCAATGCGTTTTGAGGTAGGCTGTGATCTGTGGCTTTTCCATGCGCCCAAGGTAACACCGGCGCGCACTTCGGCCACCGATTTTCATGGGCGGCGGGCGAAAACGTGTCTTTGGAAGAGCGATTCAGCTAAATCTTTCGCCGTCGCATACAAATCGAAACGGGAAGCACATAAATCTCCGGCCAAAGGATATGAAACTTTCCGGGAAGCATATGGAACATCCCAAGAAGCCTATGGAAGTCCCCGAGAAGCATATGAATCGTCGCGGATTGTATATACTTCTCGGCGGATCGTATATACGGCGCGAAAAGATTCATATGAAACTTCCCGGGAAGCATATGAATCGTCCGCTGATTCATATAAATCTCCTGGAGAAACAGGTGAATCGCGCTGCGATTCATATGAATCGTGCTGAGAAGTACATGCTTCTCCGGCGATTTACCTGAAACCTCCGGAGAAACACATGAATCTCGGGGAGATTTGTGTGAATCCCGACGAGATTCATATGAAAGTCCGCGAGAAGTATATACGATTCGAGCTTCCCGACCCGCCCGGCTCGGCGCTGGATCAGCCGCAAATGCCAAATTTGCAGTAACTTAAGCCGCTAAAGCTGCTCAACCTTGTAGCCACGCGCCCGGAGCATCGCGACTACGCCATTGCGCCCGCCCATGTGCCCGGCGCCCGCGACCACGAAGTAAGTATGCCGATCGCGGATGTAACGTTCGATCTTGGGAATCCAGTTGCGACTCCGGTCGGTGATGAGCCGCGCGGCAAAATCCGGCAGATCGCGCTGCAGCCCCTGGTCAAGCCGGGCGATTTCGTCCACGTCGCCTTTGCGCCAGGCGCTCAGGATTTTCTTCTGCAGATCGGTCCCGGGCGTCTGCGGAACGAAATTCTCCAGTAGGACTAGTTCCGCCTCCTTGTCCGGCAAGCCGGCGATGACATCCTGGTGCTCGCGAAACGTCTCGAGACCAAGAATCGGTTTGTGATTCATCCGCGCCCGCCCCATGAGAAAGGCTTCCACTCCGAGATTGTTGGTGGTGGGGGCGATCAGCTGCTCGACGACCATCCACGGCTTGCACCGGAGCAGCTCCGCTTCCGGTATATGCGCCAATGCAAAAATCCGCCGGAGATAATCGTAGGTCCGCGGATCGAGATGATTCTTGAGGCTGTCGCCTCTCGGATAAAAACCCGACTTCATGAACTTCTCCATCTCCCGTTTGGAAACGTTCGGATCGTCCTCGATGACGAGCGCGGAAGAGGCATCGAACGCGCGATTGTAAGCCGAGGGGAGCGGATAATCGGTGCTGTTCAGCCCATGGATCGACCCGCCGAGGTAAAGCACGCCGCCGTTCGGCCCGGTCACTTTCCAGACCGAGGCGGCACGCGCGCTCGAGAAAAGGCTGAGGACGAGAAAGAGAAGTCCGAGGCGAAGCCAACGATCCCGAGAGAACACGCGCACGGTTTAGCAGCAGAGCAGGAAGCGCGCAAGCAGGTTACGTCTTCTGTTGGTTTTTTTGCGCAACTACGCTAAAACCGGAGGATGAAATTGCGGATTCCGCCCACGTTCGTTAGGTCACTCGCGCTCGCCTTTTGCCTCACCGTGCCGCTCGCGGCGCGCGCCGAAGTGACGGTTGATCAGCTCCTGAAGAAACTTCCACCGCCGGAAAAACTGATCAAAAGCCCGACCGACCGGGTCATGCTCGACGCGCAGTCGCTGGACGCCGATCCGATGGGAAAACAGCTCGTCCAGGCGATGCGCCGGCACGACTTTCGGCGCGGCCTCGACCTGGCGCGCAGTCTCGCGAAAAAATATCCCCAGAACCCGGTCGCACAATCCATTCATGGCGCCTTCGCTTTTAACATGCGCCAGTTCGGCGAAGCCGCCGACGCTTGCCACCGTGCGATCGCGCTGCGTCCCGCCTACGCCGAGCCTTACTTCGGGCTGGGCTTGATCGAGCTTGCGCAAAACCGGCCGGCGAAGGCGATCCCGCACTTTCAGAAAATTGCCGAGTTGGAACCGAAACAGCCGACGGGTTGGTTGCTCCTCAGCGCCTGTTACGAACGGACCGGTCAGAAGCAAAAAGCGGTCGAGGAAGCACGGCGCGCGACCGTCGTCTCACCCGCCTCCGCCGGAGCCTGGGTGCAACTGGCGCGGACGGAAAACGGGCTCGGCAATTCCAGCGAAACGCTCCACGCCCTGCTCCGTGCGGCCGACCTGCTGCCGGACAGCGCCGCCATGATGGCGACCATCGGCTATGGCTACATCAACCTGAATCGCATCCCGGAAGCGATCCCTCCGCTGCAACGCGCGGCGCACTTCGCCCCTAACGACTTTTTGGTCCAGTCGCAGCTGGGATTTTGCCTGGAAGCGACCGGCCATCCGCAGGCTGCGATGGAGCACTTGCACAAGGGCGCCGAACTCGCGCCTACCTATGCGCCGGTCTGGGAACATCTCGGGCTGGCCTACGCGACCGAGGGAAAACATCGCGACGCTGTTTCGTCTTTCGAACGCGCGGTCAAAATCATGCCGAACTACAAGCAGGCCTGGACTCACCTCGCGACCGAATACAACCTCGTCGGCCGGCCGGCGGATGCCAGGTATGCGGCTGCGCGCGCCGCTTCGTTGAAGACCGCTTCGCCTAACAAGTCGAAAAAAGCCTGACCGTCAGGCAGATTCCGCGAGAGAGAGCACAGCGTTGGCGCAGCCCCAGGAAAGGGTGAAGCCGGAGCCGCCGTGGCCGTAGTTGTGTATGACCCGGCGGCCGTCGTGCAACCGATCAGCGCGGAGACAAACTCCGCTCCGGCGGAAAGGACGCAGCCCGACGCGCTCGCGCAGCACCGGCGGCGGCTCGATCTCGAGGGCGCGGCTGCATTCCGCCACGATCCGCCCGGTGGCAGCGGGATCGGGCTCGCGGTTAAAGCTGATGTCGTTGGTCCCGCCAAAGACGCAATCATCGGCGCGCGGGATCGCATACATGAGCGGCGGATCGTCGCAGACGACCGCATATTTCTGCGAAACGCCCGCGACGAGCGCGACCTGGCCGCGATGCGGTTCAACTTCCGGATCGGGCGCGAGAGTTTGCGCGCCGACGCCGCTGCAATTTACGACCAACGGGAATTCGGCAGGCGCGTCTGTGAGATTTTCGAAATGAATTCCGCCGCGGATTTCGCCGCCGGCCGCGCGGAAGCGTTTCGTGAGGTAAGGAAGATAATGCGTCGTGTCGGTGAGCGGAACCTCGAGCGCGTAGCCGCTGGTGAAGATGGCGGGAATTTCCGCGGCCGGGAGACGACGTGCGCCTAACGGGAGCGCCCACTCCGGGATTTCGATTTCTCCGGCGCGCGCGAAGGTCCGCTGCTCGATCATGGACACGCCGCTCGCCGGATCGGTGCAAAGTGGCCGCAGGACTTCGAACGTCTCCAGCGCCCACGCGGTGACCGCCTCGACCGGCACGGCGTCGTAAGGAAACCAGATCGCGCCCGCGACCGAGGAAGTGGTTTGCGCGCCGGTTTCGGCGGCGAAGATCGTCGTGCGGTATCCGCGCTCCGC
>DASXYO010000194.1:0-3708 GCA_036502465.1 Chthoniobacterales bacterium | reverse complement strand
TTTGAGGCGATCGATTTCCTCCTGTTTGAAGGCCGGATGCCGCACCGTATCGGCCAGGATTTTCAAGGCTTCATCAGCCTTGTCCGACATCACCACAACGCTCGCGGCCGACGCGTCCCAGCCCGCGCCGGAATCGATGGAGCCGCCTAACGATTCGACGGCGCTCGCGATCTCCGGCGCCGACATGGTGTCGGTTCCCTTGGTCAACAGGTCACCCGTGAGGCTGGCGGTGCCGGCGAAACCGTCGGGATCAATCTCCGCGCCACTCCGCACCACCACCTGCGCAGCCAGAAGCGGCAATCCCCGACGTTCCGCCACGATCACGCGCAGTCCGTTTTCGAGGCGAGTTTCTTTCGGGGTGGCAAATTTCACTTCGTGCCGGGGGGAAGCGGGCGGTGGCGAATCCAATCCGCCAATGGCCCAGGACAAGGAGGCAGTCGCGAGAAAGGCGAACGCCGGGACGAGTTTGAATAAGCGCTTCATTAGAATTTCTTCGCCTCCTTCGCGGGAGCGGCCGGTTTCATGGCTTCGGGCAGATATTCGACAACGACCTTTTTCTTGTTCGTTAGGTATCGATTCATCGCCTCCTTGATCTGGTCGGCGGTCACGGCCTGGAGCTTGGCCAGGTCGGTATTCACGCGATTCGGGTCGCCATAAACCACAGCGGCCTCGCCGAGTGCACTGGCCTTGCCGTTGTTCGTCTCGCGCTCCATCAGCTTGCCGGTCAGGAACTGATTTTTCGCCTTGGCCAGCTCCGCCGGGGTGACACCGTCTTTCAGGAATTTGGCGAGCTGCGCGTTTAAGGCCGCCACCGCGTCGGCCGGCTTTTTCCCGCTTGCCAGAATCATCCGCACAGTGAGCAAACCGAGGTCCTGGTTCAGGTCGGCGCTGAAGGATGCCTGCTGCGCGATCTGCTGTTCGTAAACGAGCGACTGATAAAGCCGCGAAGAATCGCCGCCGGACAAAATCTCATCCGCGAGTTCCAAAGCAGGAGCGTCATCGCTCCGCAGGGACGGAGCGAGATAGGTAATCGCAACCGCCGGCAGCGGCACCTTCGGACTGTATTTGACGATCTGCTTGTCTTCCTTGCGCGGCGGTTCCTTCGCCGTCACGCGCGGGATCTTTTCCGTCGGTTTCTTGACTGCGCCGAGATATTTCCCAACCCAGTCATGCAACTCGTTAGGCTGAAAATCGCCTACTACCACAAGCGTCGCGTTGTCCGGCCGATAAAACGTGGAATGAAAAGCCCGCACCTCGGGCAGCTTCGACGCGTCCAGCTCCTCGATGCTTCCGATCCCGGGTCGTTTGTAGGGATGAACGGCGTAGGAGTTCTTGACCGTATCGAGAAAAAATTCGCCGTAGGGGTTGGCGAGAATGCGCTGCCGGTATTCCTCCTTCACCACGTCGCGCTCGGATTTGAAATTGGCCTCGTTCAGGGCGAGCGACGACATCCGTTCCGCCTCCGCCCAGAGAATCGGGTTGAGATAATTCGAGGGCACCACCTCGTGGTAAACGGTCACGTCCGCCGCGGTGTAAGCGTTGTTCTCGCCGCCGATGTTTTCGGTCAGGTCATCAAAGGCATCCGCGGTCAGGTGATCGTTGCCCTTGAACATCATGTGTTCGAAAAGGTGCGCGAAACCGCTTCGGCCTTGCGGATCATCCTTTGACCCGACGTGATACCAGACCTGGACCGCAACCGTCGGGCTGGAATGATCTTCCACCGAATAAACTTCCAATCCGTTAGGCAAAGTCTCGTGTTGGAACGCAAGCGGCGGCACCGAGACGGCTGGCTTGACCGGATCCGGTTCAGCCGCCTGCAGGAGGGAAAGTGCAGCCAGGACAAGCGTGGAGAGAGCGAGAGAAAATTTCACGGTTGGTTCGACACCTTGGACGACGATCCGTTGCAAGCAATCTCCAATCGCCGGTAAACAACGCATTCCAGAAAAGCATGGTGGGCCTGAAAGGATTCGAACCTTTGACCCTGCGCTTATCAAGCGCATGCTCTAACCAACTGAGCTACAGGCCCGGTGCAGCGCCGCGGGGCGCCGGAGGAAGGGAACAGTGGCGGGTGATTTGGGATTGGTCAAGGCTGCGAGAAATTTGCCCCGCACTCCGAGATTTCACGCCCTGGAAGAGCGGCGGCGCAGGAAAGCGGCGACCGCCCGGTAAACAAGTATCCCGACGATCGCCCCGATTGCATCGAACCCGACATCGCCTAACGACGAGGTGCGGGAAGCGATAAAAGACTGATGCCATTCGTCGGTGGCCGCGAAAATGACCGCAGGGAAAAAGGCGAAAGCGGCACGCCGCCAAAAACCGCCGGGAGAATTGCGCAGGGCCCGGAAAAGCAGGCTGGCCAGGACCGCATATTCCGTCACATGCCCCGCCTTGCGAGTGATGAGGTGGGCGTGCGCGATCGTCTCCGGCGAGATGGCCGGATAGAGCCAGCGCAGGAACGGCGTCAGGAAGCGCGAGGTGTGATCGGCGGAGAGCAGGTCCGTCGAGCCGTAAAACATGAGGGCCATCCAGAGCGCCACGGGGAGCCAGACCTTGAGCAGTTCGCGGAAATTCAAGCCGGCATTGTAAACGGAGACAGTTTTCTGACAAACTGGCCCTCCCGGTTTAATCTCGGCCCGAAAATGACGCACCTGTCCATCCCGCCCCTGCTCTTCGAACCGCTTTTCATGGAGCGCGTTTGGGGCGGACGACGCCTCGAAAGTCTCTTCGGGAAGAAGTTACCGCCGGGAAAAACAATCGGCGAGTCCTGGGAGATCACCGACCGGCCGGAGGCGCAGAGTGTCGTTAGGCAAGGACCGTGGCAGGGCAAGACTCTGCACGAGCTTTGGCTCAGCCAGCGCGAGGAAATCTTCGGCAGCGGGTTGCCCGAGGCTCCTCGCTTTCCCGTGCTGGCAAAGTTGCTCGACGCGCGGGAGACAATGTCGCTCCAGGTCCATCCGCCGGCGTCGGTGGCGGCGTCGTTAGGCGGACAAAGCAAAAGCGAGGTCTGGTATTTCGCGGAGGCGGATGGCGGGGCAGAAATCGTCGCCGGCCTGCGGGCAGGCGTTCGGCCTAACGACTTCCAAAGAGCACTTCACGAAGGAACTGTCGCCGAACTGGTCCCGCGCCTCGTTGTCCAGACGGGCGACAGCTTCTTCGTCCCAAGCGGACGATTGCACGCCATCGGCGGCGGGAACGTCATCGTGGAAATCCAGGAGAATAGCGACACCACCTACCGGGTTTACGATTGGGCACGGACCGATGCCGGCGGTCAGCCGCGCACTCTGCACGTCGAGCAGGCGATGCGCTCGATCGATTTCACCGACGTCGAGCCACAGCTCGTTAGGCCAAGCGGCGAGCTGATCGTGCGCTGCCCGCAATTCACCGTCGAGAAGTGGAACCTCGACGCCGCCCGCCCGGCCAACGATCACCCCGCCTACACCCTTTTCTTCTGCCTCAGCGGCGCGGTGGAAATGGCCGGCGTTCAGATCGTGCCCGGCGATTTCTTCCTCGTCCCCGCCGCCGCGCACACGGCGCCACTCGAGCCGCGGGCGCCTGGGACCAGCTTGCTGCGCGTCACTCCGCCCGCCGCCTAACGAGCCTACAAGGCCAGTCCGCGCGGACGCCGGATCGGTTGCGGACCGAGCGGCTGCGCGCCGTCGATCTTCCAACCATCCGCTTCCGCCGTGAAACTGTAGAGATATCCGCGCA
>DASXYO010000193.1:0-5267 GCA_036502465.1 Chthoniobacterales bacterium | reverse complement strand
GAAAGTCCCAAAGTCGGTCAAACTGTCTGCCGACCATGGGACTTGCCTCGTTCTCCGAAAAAGCGTCGGCAAGCTATCCGCGCGCCTGTCGCTGTCAAAACAATTTCTTCAGCCGGCAACGGGCGCCGAAGCTTACTCTCGACTCACTCTTCGACGTCGGGTTTTCGTCGCGCCACCACAATGATCACAACGATCACGATCAAAAGCAGGACGCCAATCCCGAGTCCCACCGTCCACGGCGTAAAGGGGCCCTCATATTTCGGCGGAGGCGGCGGCGGTGTCGGTGTAGAGGGGGGCGGAGGCGGAGGCGGCGTGGCCAACTGGCGCTGCGCGAAACGCAATCGCCCGATGGTATCGGGTTCGTTAGGCTTAATCGCCAGGGCAGCCTGGTAATCGTCGATTGCCTTCTGCCACTGGTCCGTCAATGAATATGCATAGCCCCGCTTATCAAACGCGTCGGCGTCGTTGGGATTGATCTCGATCGCCTTGCCGTAGTCCACCAACGCACCTTCATAGTTGCGCAAGCTCCGCTTCGCGAAAGCGCGCCAGACGTACGCTTGTTCGTCCTTTGGATTTGCCTCGATCGCCTTGTCGTAGTCAGCGATGGCGGCCGTCCAATCGCCTTTCCCGATATTCGCGAAGCCGCGAAAGCGATAGGCATTTAGGTCGTCGGGCTTCAGTTCGATCGCCTTGCTGAGATCGGCCAGCGCCGGCTCATATTGCTTGAGCTGAGTTTCCGCCTGGCCCCGGCCGAGGTAAGCAGTGCTTTGCTTGGGCGCCAACTCGATCACTTTCGTGAAATCCGCCACCGCCTCGGCATTCTTTTGCAGCGCGAGGTACATGTAGCCGCGGTTTTCGAGCGCGGGGATATCTTTGGAGTTAATCTCAATCGCCTTGGAAAATTCGACTACTGCCTGGTCGTATTGTCGCTGATCCGCCGCCTGCACGCCCGCCGCGAAATGCGCGGCCCCTTCGTCCCTTTTCGCTTTCTTGGCCCAGCCCGCCGGACATAGCAGCAAAAAAATAATCGTGACAGCCGCGAGCGTTCCTTTTCGATTCTTCAAAATATTCATGTCTTTCTCTTTCTTTAAACGTATCTGAGGGACAAATCGCTTGTCACCGAAGAAATTACGAGGCTCAACATCCGGCTTTTCCGGGCCTGAGACCAGCCAGAGAGCGCAATCCTCTCGCAAAAAAAATCTTTCCGAGGGCTACGCTGCGGTTTTCGCGACCGTCCTCATTTGGTCGACGCCCT
Source organism: Chthoniobacterales bacterium (assembly GCA_036502465.1). Lineage (GTDB taxonomy): Bacteria > Verrucomicrobiota > Verrucomicrobiia > Chthoniobacterales > UBA10450 > Palsa-1392. Next base: position 4,012 of record DASXYO010000193.1, on the reverse strand, counting down.
CGCTCTTCCAATTTTACCTCCTCCGCTATTACGAGCCCTTTGCGCAAAACTTCTACCGCTACTCGATCGCGTTTCTCGCCATCCTGCCGCTCGCAGTTTATCGCTTTCGCCGGAGCGGCCCGCGTCTGGATTGGAATGTGGTCGGCATTTGCCTCCTGCCGGCCCTGCCTAACGTCGTCCACCAGGTCACGCAAGTGGCCTCGTTGCATTACATGGGGCCGGGCGTTTATGCGGTTTTCATTCGTTCTTCGGTCATCATGACGGCGCTTCTGGCCCTCGCTTTTTTCCCCGAGGAGCGCTGGATCATTCGGCAGTGGCAATTTCAGCTCGGCACACTCCTCGGCCTGGCCGGCGCGGTCGGCGTCTTTTGGTTTCAGCCCAGTTTTCAGGCGGGACACGTCTCGTTAGGCGGACTCGCCATCGCATTCACCGCCAGCTTTTGCTGGGCTCTCTACGGCGTCCTGGTGAAGAAACCGGCGGCTCGTTTTGGGACGATCCGGAGCTTTGGCGTGATCAGCTTTCTCACCTCCGTCATGCTCTTCCCGCTTACCTGGGCATTCGGCAAAATCGCGACCCCCTTCCAGGTCGGAGCGGAGGTGAACTGGATCCTGATCGCATCGGCCGTCTTCTGCATCACGCTGGCGCACGTTCTCTATTATTTTGCGATTCGCGAACTCGGGGTCGCGCTCTCGCAGACCCTGCAATTGCTCAGCCCGTTAGGCGCGCTGGCTCTTTCTGCCTGGATTTTTCACGAGCGGCTCTCGGCGCCGCAGCTCTGGTGCGCGGCAGTGCTCCTCTTTGGCGCCTTCCTCGCGACCCGGGTGAAACCGGCCGTTTCTGTCGAGACAGCGGAAGCAATCTAGACCCCGCTACATCCGCGCCTTGAGCGCTTCCGCTTTGCGCACCAGCTGAAGAAATCCGGCGCGGTAACCACTTTTGTCGGCGCCTTTTCCCTCCTGAACCCACTCCGCCACCGCGCCTAACGAACCAGTGCCCTTGAATTCCGAGTCCCGCAGAATCATTCCAAACTCGGCCACGGCGGCAGCGAACTTCAGGTCAGGAGCGGCGTTCGCAAACTGCGTCCCGCTGTCCACGAAAGGCCGTTCGATGAGCTTGCTCGTTTCGCCTTCCGGCTCCTTGTAGCGCAGCTTGACCGTGAGCAATTCCGGCGAGGCGTTTTTGCCTAACGAGGTCGCGACCGCCATCGGATTCGGCTGATATTTGAGCGAGTCAACCGGAGGTACGCTGGCGGCCGGACTTGCTTCTGCGCCGACGGGTACGACTTCATACAAGGCGGTCACGGTATGCCCCGCGCCGATCTCGCCCGCGTCAATTTTGTCGTTGTTGAAATCCTCTTTCCGCAGGAGGCGCTTCTCGTAACCGATGAGGCGGTAGGAGGCGACCCGGGCCGGATTAAACTCCACCTGGATCTTCACGTCCTTCGCAATCGTGACGAGCGTGCCGTTGATCTGCTGCACGAGGACCTTGCGCGCTTCGTCGAGGGAATCGAGGTAGGCGTAATTGCCGTTCCCCTTGTCAGCCAGTTTTTGCATCATCGAGTCATTCAGATTGTCGTCCCCCACTCCGAGGACGCTGAGAAAGACGCCGCCCTTCGCTTTTTCCTGGATCAGCCTAACGAGATCGCCTTCGCTCGTCGTCCCGACGTTGAAGTCGCCATCGGTCGCGAGAAGCACGCGATTGACTCCGCCTTTGATGAAATGTTCGGCCGCGGTCTGGTAGGCGAGCTCGATGCCCTGCGCGCCATTCGTCGAACCGCCAGCCTTCAGGTTCTCGATCGCCGCCAGGATTTGCTCTTTGCGATCTCCAGTCGTGGAGGGCAGGGCCAATCCCGAGGCACCGGCATACACGACGATGGCGACGCGGTCGTTCTCGCCCAGCTTATCGACCAGCAGTCGCATGGCTTGCCGGACCAGCGGGAGCCGGTTGGCCGGTTCCATCGAACCGGAGACGTCGAGGAGAAAGACGAGATTGCTCGATGGCCGCTTCTCGTTAGGCATCTCGCGGCCCTGTAATCCAATCCGGACGAGACGATGAGCCGGCGACCAGGGACAGGAGGCGGCATCGAGGTTGACCGAGAATGGTGTTCCGTCGTTAGGCTGAGTGTAATCGTAGGAAAAATAGTTGATCATTTCCTCGATCCGCACTGCATCCTTCGGCGGGAGCGAGCCCTTCTCGAGAAAACGCCGGATGTTTGAATACGACGCGGTGTCGACGTCGATCGAGAAGGTCGAAAGCGGATTTTCCAGCGCGGCAAGGAACGGGTTTTCCTCAATCTTGCCGTAGCGTGCGGTGTTGAAGTCCTCTTTCTTCGCGTCGCGCTCGAAGTTCCCGAGGTTCATCTCAGCGGGAGCAGGCGCGAAGGGCTGCGAGACGGGCCGTTGCCGCGCCGCGTAGTTGCTGGCAACCGGCGCGCCCGCGGTCTTGCTCAGCGTCATCGCCACCGGTGGTGGGGCCGGTTCGTCTTTCAACAAAGATTGCACCTGATCAGTCGGAGCCCGGTCGACTCCCTCGACCGGACTATCCGAGACTCCCGAGGGAAAATTCCCGCCGGGCGCGACCGCATGGCTCGCCAATTCGTTGTGAGAGCCAAATCCGCCGCGGTTTATCGTCCCGATCGCGACCACGCCGAGGGCTGCGCAGAGCACAATCGCCGCGGCCAAGGCCAGCCTGCGCGACATGCTCCAGGGCACGTCTTCCTGCGGGAGCGGCACCATGTTGGTCTGCGCGACCGGATGCGACGCGCGCTCGGCGTCATATTCAGCGCGCAGGTTGCCGGACAAGAGACGAATTTCCCTAATGAATTCCTGCGCTTCGCGCGAGCCGGCGATCGCCCGTTCCATTTCAGTTTTTTCCGCGCCGGAAAGTTCGTCGAGCGCGTAAGCGGTCAGTTTTGGATCATCGAGATTGATATTCATGAGGCAAGGCGTGGGTTAAAGGGAATGAAATCGCGCGCTGCCTCCGTATGGCGGGCGCGGAGCGTTTTCAGCGCGGTGTGGATGAGCACACCGACATGGCTGACCGACAGCTTGGTGACGTCGGCGATCTCCTGATAGCTGAGGTCGTTTTGAAATTTCAGTTGCAGCACTTCCTGCTGTCGCGGCGGAAGTGTCGCTACGATCCGGAGGAGAAATCCCTTCGCCTCCTCCTGCTCGATGCGCTCGTTAGGCGCAGGATCGTGGCCTTCTTCTTTTTCGAGAATCTGATCGTCGAGATAAGTCATGCGCTTTTCCTTCCGGCAAATGTTGAGGGCCCGATTGCGACAGACGGTGAAGAGCCATTTGGCCGGCGCGGAATCGGTTTGTCTGCGCTGGTCGCGCTGCAATTGCACGAACGTTTCCTGCACGACATCGCGCGCCCGGTCGCGATCGCCGAGGATGCGCGTGGCGTACTGGAGGAGGGGCAATTCGAAGCGACGCAGAAGGGCCGTCAGGTCATCATCGGCTGGGACTGTTTCGGCCACGCGCATAAGGTCTTCACTGGTTCTAACGCGCCAGCCGCCGATTTATTAGAAGAAAGAAAAGGGGAGCCGAGGAATGATCCTTTAAGACGGTGCCATGGCAGTCGCTTCGCTGGCGGTCTTTCGAGGCAAAACAAACGTTTGCCGCGCCACGGATGATCGCAGCAAAGCGGGCTCGTAGATTTCGGAGAGCAGTTCTTTCCGAAATAGATCAGCGTTCTGCGCGGCGAAATCTTCCCAACTCGAATAGCAGCCGTTCAGACGCCGCTCGGCGATCAAGGCCAGAAAAGCGGTGGTGATCGTCTCGTGATAGACCTCCGGATGCCCCGCTTTCGTCGCCAGGCGACGCAAACCGCGCGCAAGATGCAGCAACGCCTCGGGAAAGGGATGCCGCTCGAGCAATTCGAAACCCACGCGCACGTGCTCGCGATGTGGAAACTGTGCCGGATCGATCCGACCGGCCTCGAAATCGGCCAACAGCCCGCTCGGTTCACTTGTCTTCATGATCTTCCTCCACCAACCGGTGACTGTCGT
>DASXYO010000192.1:0-3656 GCA_036502465.1 Chthoniobacterales bacterium | reverse complement strand
CCTCGGCTGGACGCTCGATGCGCTCGATTTCTTCCTCCTCACCTTTGTGGTCAAGAACGTCGCGGCCGATTTCTCGGTTTCGATTGTGAAAGTGACGTTCGCGATCACGCTCACCCTCATGATGCGCCCGCTCGGCGCGCTCATTTTCGGAATGCTGGGCGACCGCTTCGGACGGCGCGTGCCGCTCATGGTCGACATCATTTTTTATTCGCTGATGGAATTGCTGACGGCATTTTCGCCTAACTACACCGTCTTCCTCATCTTCCGCGCGCTCTACGGAATCGGGATGGGCGGCGAGTGGGGCCTGGGCGCGTCGCTCGCGATGGAGAGCCTGCCGGCCAAGGCGCGCGGCCTGGCCTCAGGAGTTTTGCAACAGGGCTACTCGTTCGGGTTCCTCCTCGCGGCGGTCGTTTATTGGGTTGTCTTTCCGCACTTCGGCTGGCGCGCGCTCTTTATTGTCGGAGCGCTTCCGGCTCTGCTCGTCATCTACATCCGGGCGCATGTTCCGGAGTCGGCGGTTTGGGAACGTCAAAGGCAGGGCGCGAAAGAAGCGTCGTTAGGCATGGGCCGCATGATCCGGGAAAACTGGCGGCTCCTCATCTACGCCATCCTTTTGATGACGGCCTTCAACTACATGTCGCACGGGACGCAGGATCTTTACCCGACCTTCCTGCAAAAGCAGCGCGGCCTGTCCGTCAATCAAACCGCGCCCATCGCGATCATCTATAACCTCGGCGCGATCTGCGGCGGCACGATTCTCGGATTCTATTCGCAACGCTGGGGCCGTCGCCGCACCATCATCATCGCCGCGGTCCTGGGCATTCTTTTGATCCCGGCCTGGATCTTTTCACCGGCGCTCCCGCTCCTGATCGCGGGCGGATTTTTCATGCAGTTCATGGTGCAGGGTGCGTGGGGCGTCGTGCCGGTGCACTTGAATGAACTCTCGCCGCCCGCCTGGCGCGGGACGTTCCCCGGCGTGGTTTATCAACTCGGCAATTTCCTCTCCGCTAACGCCGCCATGCTGCAGGCGAAATTGGCCGAGCATTTCGTGCGGCCTAACGGCCAGCCGGATTACGCCCTAACGATGGCCTGCGTAACCCTGGCCGTCTTCATTTCCCTGATCGTGCTCGCTGCGATCGGCCGCGAACAGCGCGGGATCGAATTCTGAGCCGTTTCGCCTAACGAAAGCTCGGCAGGAACGACGCGCCACCGCCGGCGCGAGCGACGACCGCCGGCTGACGACGATAAACGCCGTCGCCGTAGCGATAATCCACGATCGCCTCGGCGATCTTGTCGGCCAATCGTTCGCGATAACTGGCATCCGCCGCATCGCGGGCTTCCGACCGGTTGCTCAGATAGCCGCATTCCACGAGCACGCTTGGATATTGCGCGTTGCGCAGGACACGGAAACGAGCGGTGTGCACGCCGCGATTTATGGTGCCTGGCAGGGAGGACAAGTTGCGCTCGATCTTTTCCGCCAAATCGAAAGCGTAGGGCGAATAATAATAGGTCTCGACTCCCTCGACCGCGCGCCGGCGCGAATCGTTGAAATGAATGCTGACGAAGATCGAATTCTTCTGCTGGTTGCCGAGCGCGACCCGGTCGTCGAGCGGAATGAAGACATCATTCGCGCGCGTCATGACCGTGTTCAGTTGCGACTCGCGCAATTTCTGGTTCACCCGCAAGGCGACGTCGAGCGCGACGACTTTTTCGGGCGGCCCGTGCCGGCGCCACGCGCCGCTGTCTTTGCCGCCGTGGCCGGCATCGACCACCACGGTATTAAAGGTATGGCTGGTGTTGGTCGCGACTGTGGCGCAGCCGCCGAGCAGGAAAGTGGCCGCCAATGCGAGCACGGCGATGGAGCATGGCAAACGCTTCATTCCATTATGTAAAGCGAATCGCGTGCCGGGCCAAGCGAAAGGGCGAGAACTTCCGGTCTTCGAGCGAAAATCGCTTGTGTTTTTCCCGTGTTCACCGGATGGCTAGCCTCGAGCTATGCGCAACTATTTTACGATCATTTTGCTCCTCTGCGGGCTGCTTTTTGGCGGCTGCAAAAAGGGGAGCAATCCATTCCACGCCAAGACTCCCACTCCCACGCCAACTCCGGCTGTCGCGGTCGTCGCCAAGCCCACCCCGCAGCCGACCCCGAGCAAGCCCGCCATCGACCAGACTTCGGAGGTGATCGTGTTCGGCTATCATCGCTTTGAGAAAAAAGTGCGCCGGCCCGACACCGAGATCACCCCGGAAGCCTTTGAGGCGCAAATGAAGGAATTGCAGGACCAGAAAATCCCCGTCATCGGCATGCAGGATTTCCTCGCCTGGAAACGCGGCGAGAAAGCGATCCCGCCCCGCGCCGCCATCATCACGATCGATGACGGATACAAAACCGGCTACGAAGTCGCCTGGCCGATCCTGAAGAAATACAACTATCCGTTCACCCTCTTCATTTACACCGAGGGAATCAAAGGCGGAAAATACGGCGGCGGCGAGGCGATGAGCTGGGACCAGCTCGCCGAGATGCGCGACGCCGGAGTCGACATCGAGGCCCACAGCGCGACGCACCAGGACCTTCGCAAGCCCTACGACAAATCCACCCGCCGCAAGCTCAACCCCCAGGAATACACCGAGTGGCTCGACGCCGAAGTCGGCGGCTCGAAGGCCACCCTCGAGCAGAAGCTCGGCATCCGCGTCAACTGCTTCGCCGTCCCCTTCGGCTACTACAACGACACTGTGAAGGACGCGACGAAGCGCGCCCGCTTCGAGGCCGTCTTCACCGTTTACGGCCAGAAGCTCACCTACACTTCGCCGAACGATTCGTTAGGCCGCTACATGATCGAGGCGAATAAGCCGAAGGTTTTCGAGAGCGCGATCACCTTTGGCGGTTCCTCCAGCAGCGGCGCTTCCGCCGTCTCGGAAATTCCGCTCGGCAGCATTAACCCCCAACCGGCTGACGGCTCCACCGCCAGCTCCAAGCCGATCATCCGGGCCAATCTCGGCGCGATCGGCGGGATCGAGCCCGGCTCGGTCAAGATGCGCGTCAGCGGCCTCGGCGTCGTCCCGGCGAAATACGATCCGGCGAGCAAGATGATCTCCTACCAGGTAACGCAACCGCTGCACGGCGATTCCTGCTCGGTCATCGTCGAGGCGCAGATCGGCGGCAAAAAGGCCGAGGCGCATTGGGCCTTCACCCTGAAGGAAGGGGCCGTGGGAGCCAAAGACGCTCCGGCGAGCGCGACTTCCCCGGCGGCCAGCCCGAAAAAATAACGGCGCAGTCGTTAGGCCAATAGGAAAGCAAAACTCGCGATTCCAATCGCGTAGAGTTTGCATATAGAGTCTCGCATGAGCCTCAATCTCGAAGTCCTTTCCCGCGCCGCCGACCAGGCCCGTGGTCTCGCCATCGACGCCGTCCACGCCTCGCAATCCGGCCACCTCGGTTTGCCGCTGGGCTGCGCCGAGATGGGTGCGGTTCTCTACGGTTACGCGCTTAAATACAATCCCGACAAGCCGCGCTGGATCGGGCGCGATTACTTCGTCCTCTCCGCCGGCCACGGCAGCATGTTCTACTACGCCTGGCTCCACATGAGCGGCTACGATTTGCCGATGTCGGAGATCAAGCGCTTCCGGCAACTCCACAGCAAGACCCCCGGGCATCCGGA
>DASXYO010000191.1:0-9591 GCA_036502465.1 Chthoniobacterales bacterium | reverse complement strand
ACTTCCTTGGCGGCGTCGCGACCCTGCGCGAGCTGCGCGCCTTTGTAGCTCATCCACGAGCCGCGCTTTTCGACGATCTGTTTCTCGAGCGCGAGATCGAGGAGCGCGCCGGTCGAGGAAATGCCCTCGTTATACATGATGTCGAACTCGGCCTCGGTAAAAGGCGGCGCGACTTTGTTCTTCACTACTTTGACGCGGGTGCGGTTGCCGGTGACGACGCCATCGGTCTGCTTGATCGCGCCGATGCGGCGGATATCGATCCGCACGCTGGCGTAGAATTTGAGCGCCTTGCCGCCGGGGGTGGTTTCGGGGTTACCGAACATGACGCCGATCTTCTCGCGAATCTGGTTGGTGAAAATGCAGCAGGTGCGCGCTTTTGAAATGAGGGAGGTGAGTTTGCGCATCGCGGCGCTCATCAGTCGGGCCTGTGCGCCGACGGTGGAGTCGCCGATCTCGCCTTCGAGTTCCTGTTTCGTGACCAGCGCCGCGACGGAATCGAGGACGATGACGTCGAGAGCGTTTGACCTAACGAGCGTCTCCACGATCCGGAGCGCTTCTTCGCCGGAACTCGGCTGCGAGACGAGCAAGTCGTCCATGTCGACGCCGAGCCGGCGCGCATATTGCGGGTCGAGCGCGTGTTCGACATCGATGAAAGCGGCGAGGCCGCCGCGCTTCTGCGCCTGCGCGATGACGGTCAGGGTGAGCGTCGTTTTTCCCGAGGATTCCGGTCCGTAAACTTCCACCACGCGGCCGCGGGGAAATCCACCGACGCCGAGGGCGCGGTCGATCAAAATGTTTCCGGTCGGGATAACGTCGATATCGACGATCTTCTCGTCGCCGAGGCGCATGATCGCGCCGTCGCCGTAATCTTTCGCGATCTGCTGGAGGGCAAGATCGAGATTTTTGTTACGGGCAGCGACGAGCTTGTCTTCGGAGGATTTTTCTTCTGTTTTGGTGGCCATAGGATGGGCTCTCTAGGTACGACGGCCCGCTGCCTGCGCCAAGCAGAAAAGCGCGGCGGCGCAAAAAATTGCACCGCCGCGCTCAAAAGAAGTGCGCTTGGTTACTGCGCCTCGGGCACAACGAAGACGTTCGCCTGGAGTTCGCTCGCGATCGGTGTGTTGCGCTGGATGATTCTGGCCAGGGTCTGCTTCTCGAGTTTTCGCGCGAGTGAATGCGGCAGATAGCTCTGATACCAGAAGCGGTCGCCATCGCGCAGCCGGGTGAACTGGTCTTTCAAGATGGTGAAAACCAATTCGCCGCAGAGTCCGCCGTTAACGTGATCCTCAGCCAGCGCACCCACCCAGAGATCGAGATCGTCGGGCGTCGCATAAGCCGCGGCGAGTTTCCCCTGGAGGACGGTGTCGGATGTGATCTCGGCGAAGGAGGTTTTGGCAGGCAGGCCGAAATCGAGCCGAGCCTGATTGTAGCGCGGCAGGCCGTGATCGCGGCCGCGCTGGATGTTGAGCGAGGCGAGGTCAAATCCCCCGGCGCCCGGAGGGCCGAAGAGGAAGTTGCGCACGCCGTCTACCATGTAGCAATCGACCTCCTGCGGGACCTGTTTCGCCAAACCACGCAGATACGGCTCGATGCCAGGGCCGCTGATTTCGGTCGGATTAAAGAAGGCCTGCGAGAGGTCGAGGTCGCCGATCGATTGGTTGTTTGCGTCGAGTCGGAGCAGGGTGGGAGAAAGCAAAGTGTGGCCCACTCGGTAGGCGGCAGTCGAGAAGGAATTCGCGATCGAGGGATTCACGCCGGACTTGTAACCAGTATAGGCAGGCAAGGCATTTGGGCCGAGCATGAGCGGGAGGAAATCGCGATAGGTGATGATCTGGATTTCCGCGTCGACGATTGCCCGGGCCTGATAATAGATGCTGTCATCGTCAAGGTGTGGCTGGCGCTGTTTGATAATACCCGCCCAGTAATTGTGCTCGCGCATGAAAAGGGTGTGCATCGCGGTAAGGCCGACCTGCTCGTTAGCGCGGACGTCGCCGGCGAGGAAGTAGCCGGGGCTGTTGTCGGGCGCATTTGGGAAACCGTGAATGTTGTAGGGCAGAAGATTGCCGTCGCTGGTCTTGAGTTTGCCCGTGCCGTCGAGCGCGCGCAGTTCGAGCGCGCGCGCTTCATCCGAGCCGTAAACCTGCGAGGCGTCGATGAAAGCGGTGTCAGTGTTCAACTGCTGGCGAATGCCAGTGATCATCTGGTAAAGCGAGCGATCGAGCTCGATCACTTGCGTGCCGGTGCCGTCCGGGTCGAAATACGGGTCCCCGAGGGGAACTGGGACGTTGAACAACTCAACCGGGCTCACCGCCGGGGTGAGATCGATGTCGTGATCGATAAACTGGCCCCATTGCCAGATATAATCGGAAACGTCTGTCGCACAGGGGACGAGGTGGTCTTGCGCAAAGATGACATTGCTGATCTCCCGCGCGCTCGGTTCACCCTCGCCGGCGGGCGAGCCGACGCCATCCCCGTAGGCGATCGTTGTTTCCCGCAAGAGCGGTGTGTTGGTCGCGCCGAGAGTAGGGTCGATCGGATTGTTTCCCGAGCCGTCGACCGAGCGAAATTCGCGCGGGAAAACGGCCGGAGAATTCGATCCGGCCATGCCGGTCGGTTGCTTCAGATCAGCAGCTCGAACGAGCGGAGAATCGAGTGGACTAGTGGCGTAGACCGCGGACGCAGCCACGCCAAAAAGCAGGAAGACGGATTTATGAAGTTTCATGCAGATACTGGTTATTTAGATGGTTATGGATTTACCGATCGCGAATAGAGGGCGCGTCTCTTTTCCAGCTTTTATAGAGGAAACGGGTGCTCAACTGAAGGAAAACCGTTTAACACAGTAACTTCTACACGGATTGTAATCGGGAAGTAAGAAAGCCGCAGGCTTGCGGCCTGCGGCTCTCACGATTTCCGGAGTTTGTTTCCCGGTTATGACACCGCGATCTTGCGCGGCTTCACTTCCTCCGCTTTCGGGAGGACGAGCGTAACGATGCCATGATTGAGCCGGGCGCTGATCTTCCCGCTGTCGATCGACGGATCGATCTCGAACTTGCGGCGATAGTTGTGCGGCCGCGATTCGCGGTGCACAGGTGTGCCGTCGATCGCCGGGTTTGAGCGGCGTCCGACAATCGAGAGTTCGTTATTCTCGACCGAGATCTCGAGGCCCTCCTTGTTCACGCCCGGCATCTCGAGTTCGAGGAGGTAGCCCTCGCCGTTCTCGCTGACACTGACCGGCGGAGTGATGAAGCGCTCGGCGCGGTTCGTTTCTCGGCCGTTGTTTTCGCGGACTAGGTTATTGGTCATGGAATTTTCCTTTCTTGGATGGTGCCGGCAAGATGGGCTTGCCGGAGCAAGTTATTCGATGGTGACTTCGACTTTTTTCGGTTTGGCCTCTTCGGCTTTGGGCAGCGTGACGGTCAGGATGCCATCTTTGTAGGTGGCGCTGACTTTTCCGCTGTCGACTCGGGTCGGCAGGCTGATACTGCGGCGGAATTTTCCGCTAAAGCGCTCGGTGCGTTCGGCGTTTTCGCCCTCGCCCGACGAGGACTGGCGTTCGCCGGCGATCGTCAGCAGTCCGTCATGCAGGGAGATATCGATGTCCTCCTTGCGCATGCCGGGGAGTTCGATGACCGCGACGACGTTGTCGTTGTTCTGGTAGAGATCGAGCGCCGGAGTCCAGCCGGAGAAGAGTTGCGCCTGGCGGTTCAGATTGCCCGCCGACGGCAATTCAAAGAGGCTGTTCAGCTCGTCGCGAAGAGTCGCCCAGCGGTCAAAGGAGGGCCAGCCCGACATTTCAGGAGATTGATAACGTATGAGACTCATGAAGTTCCTTTCAGTTGATGTTTTGTGTGCTCAAAATTTATCCCAGCTAACGGAATGCCAAGGCGTGTCTGAGTCATGGTAAACAATATAAGATATTGAAAATGAAGATACTATTCGCTAGGCGACGCCTTTGACTCCAATCGGCCATAGTGCCAAAAAGGCTCATATCTGATTTGGGTTTACGGAATGATTGCGTGCCAAAATGTAACTGTGGTTGCCCTCGGCGCGGGACGGGAATTTTTTGCAGTGTCCGGGCCAACTGGTTAGGGTTCCGCGATGACGCTCTCGGCCGACGAAAATTTCATGCAGGCGGCGTTGGCCGAGGCTCGGCGCGGGCTCGGTCACGTCAGTCCCAACCCCGCAGTCGGGGCCGTTTTGGTGCGAAACGGCCGCGTGGTTTCCACTGGCTATCATCGCACGCCCGGACAACCCCACGCCGAGATCGAGTGTCTTGCTTCCGCTCCGGCCGGATCCCTGCGGAGGGCGACGCTCTACGTCACTCTGGAACCTTGCTCGACAACCGGACGGACTCCGCCTTGCACGGAAGCGATTTTGCGCGCCGGCGTTGGCCGGGTTGTGATCGGTGCCACGGATCTCAACCCGTTGCATGGCGGTCGGGGGATCGATCAACTTCGGGCGGCGGGGATGAAGGTAACCAGCGGCATCCTGGAGGCGGAATGCAGTCGGCTAAACGAAGCGTTCAACAAGTGGATCGTAACCGGCAAACCGTTCGTGATCGCGAAATGCGGAATGAGCCTGGACGGCCGCCTAACGAGGTTGCCTAACGAAGGGCCATGGTTAACCAGCCCGGCCGCTCGCCGCCACGCCCGGGAATTGCGGGCCCAGGTGGATGCGATCCTGATCGGAGCGGAAACCTTGCGCCAGGACGATCCGCGCCTAACGACACGCGGGATTCGCGGGGCGCGCCAGCCCTGGCGGGTCGTTCTTTCCCGCTCCGGGAAATTGCCCCGCGCGGCTCATCTTTTCAGCGACCGATTTGCCCACCGCACCCTGGTTTTCCGGGGGAAAACGCTGCGCCAGGTGCTGAGCGAACTCGGCCGTCGCGAAATCACCAGTGTGCTGATCGAAGGCGGAGGAGAAACGCTTGGCGAGGCGTTCGACGCCCGACTGGTCGACAGGATCCAATTTTACGTTGCGCCCCTGCTCACGGGCGGTCCGGTCCGGGCCGTTGCCGGAAGAGGTGCCGCCTCGACCTTGGACGGGGCGAAAATCTCCCGGCCGCGCTTCGAGCGAATCGGCTCGGATTTAGTCGTAACCGGCTATCCGCACTGGGGCGAAACCGAGGGGTGAATAATTTGCCGGCCCCTCCGTCTGAATTTTCGCTAGTTGTTGGAAAGGAGGTGAGAAAATGAACTGGAAAAAACTTCTTTTGATCGCGGCGGTGGCGGGTGCCTTCGCTTTCGCAGCCGCTCCGAAATCGGAGGCCGGCGTTCGCGTCGGCATCGGAATCGGATTCCCGGTTGGTTACGGCTACGCCTGCGGCTATCCCTACGGCGGTTATCCCTACGCTTACGGGTACGGCTACCCCTATGGATATCCTTACGGATATTCGGGCTATTATGCGTCGTACGGTTACGCCCCGGTGGTTTACCGGCGCCCGGTTATCTATACGAGACCGGTCGTCAGTTTCCGCAACGGACACCGCGTCGTCCGTCACCACCCTCGTTAGGGGAGTGGGCCGGGAACGTTGGGAGCAACCTGGAGATCGGCAGCTTCGAGGAATCCCTCGAGCTGCCGTATTCTCGTCGGGTGACGCATCTTGCGGAGCGCCTTCGCCTCAATCTGGCGAATGCGCTCGCGCGTCACGCGAAATTGTCGGCCGACTTCTTCGAGCGTGCGGCTGTAGCCATCAACGAGGCCGAAGCGCTGCTCGAGCACCTGGCGCTCGCGATCGGTTAGTGTTTCGAGGACGTCTTTGATCTTTTCCTTGAGCAACGCAATCGCCGTCATGTCGCTCGGATTTTCTGCGCCCTTGTCCTCGATGAAGTCGCCGAAATTCGTCTCCTCGCTCTCGCCCACCGGCGCCTGCAGTGAAATCGGCTGCTGCGCCATTTTCAGCACGGCGCGCACGCGGTCGACCGGAAGCAGAATTTCCTCGGCGACTTCTTCCGGAGTCGGCTCACGGCCGTATTCCTGGAGCAGTTGCTTCTGCACCCGCATCAGCTTGTTGATCGTCTCGATCATGTGCACCGGGATGCGAATGGTGCGGGCCTGGTCGGCAATCGAACGAGTGATGGCCTGCCGGATCCACCACGTTGCGTAGGTCGAGAATTTATAACCGCGGCGGTATTCGAATTTCTCGACCGCCTTCATCAGGCCCATGTTGCCTTCCTGGATGAGATCGAGGAAAGAGAGGCCGCGGTTGGTGTATTTTTTCGCGATCGAAATGACGAGACGCAGATTGGCCTCGATCATTTCCGTCTTCGCGCGGAGCGCCTTGCGCAGCCAGCCGCGCAGCTCCTGATAACGATCGCTAAATTCGCCGGTCGAAAGCCAGAGCGTGATCTCGATCTCGCGCATCCGCTTCGTTAGGGGGTTGGGTCCGTGGCGATGCTTGCCGCGCTTTTTCATCTCTTCCTGGACGGTGCGGAGGCGGGCATAATACTCATCCGCCAGGTGAACGAATTCTTCCGTCACGCGCTGCTTGAAGAAGAATTGCGGGTAAAGGCTCTGCAACTTCACGACGGCTTTCTCAAACTTCTTCTGCTTGGACGCATCAACCCGGCCGGTGCGGCTGATGTGCTCGTAGTCGCGGGCCAATCCCACGCTCATCAGCTGCACCTTTTTGCAGAGACGCGGGAGCAACTTCATGTAGCGCTCCCGGCTTTCGATCTTTTTGTCGAGGATGACGCGATCGAAGCGTTCGCCGCCTTCGACCAGCTTGGCGGCCAGCTCGAGATGCGCCCGCGCGACAAAACCGAACCGATGAATATGATCCGCGACCCGCTCTTCGGCTTCCTCGATCCGCTTGGAAATTTCGACTTCCTGTTCGCGCGTCAGCAGCGGTACCTGGCCCATCTGCTTGAGATACATCCGGACCGGATCATCCAGGATGTCGAGCTTCGGCTCCGGTTTTTCCTCTTCTTCTTCGGAATCTTTTTTGACGTCCTTATAACGATCGACTTCGGAGGCCTCGATAATGTCGATCTCGAGTTTGCGCAGACGCATCAAGATTAGATCAAGCTCTTCCGGGTCCGTCAGGTCAGGCGGTAACGCTTCGTTGAGATCCTCGAAGGTGAGATATCCTTGCTCCTTCGCCAACTTGATCAGGTCACGGATGCGGACCTGGGTGTTACCGGTCAGCGGCGACGGTTTGTCACCATTCGTGCCGGGCATTTCGCCGTTGTGATGCACGGGCGCTTCTTTCGCGGCCGCCGGGGCAGCAAACTTCTTCCCTGGCGGACGACCGCGCTTGGGCGAGGCAGCCGCCTTCGCGACTGTCTTCTTTGGGCGGCCGCGGAGACGCTTTACCTTCGCGACGACCTTGGCCTTGCGGGCGGCCTTTTTTGCCTTGGGTGGACGACCCCGCTTTTTAGGCGCTGGTGTCTTGCGTTTCGCCGGTTTTTTTACCCGACCGGAGGTTTTCGATTTCTTTGCCAAAACGATTTACAGTTGAGCGATTGACGAAAATAGCAGGATCCGCGCTAGCCGCGTCGCTCGCCCATAGTTAAGACTCCAGAGCGCGTGCCGGCGAAAACCGTGAAAAGTCGTCGAGTTGCTGGCGCAGGTCAACCACCTGTTTCTGCAGGGCGGCGACCTCGCCCGGATTGAGCCGCGGGAGTCTCAAACGGCTCTCTGCTGCCTGCAGCCGGCGCCGCAATGCCGGCTGGCGCAGACCTTGCCACCAGTCGCGGGCCACCGTTTCGGCGTTAGGCGGCATCTTCTGCAAAAGCCACGCTGAGACTAACGACTCCTCTTCGCTCGTGAGCGAGGAGAGGAAAAGATTGAGCGAGGCCGGATCATCCGGACGCAGATTGCTCGAGAGAATGCGGGCCAGCATTTCGCTTCCTGGCGTTTCCTCCATCACTTCAGGCCACTCCTGGCTGAGGAGAAAATTGCGCGCGTCGGTATCGCGCAAGGCGAGCAGGCAGAGCATTGCGATCTCGTGGCGCGGCGCCGGGGCGACGGTCCGCGGGGGGCCGCTCGACGAACCGCGTGCGCGTTGCGGCTTCGGCATTAGGCCGGCGAAATCCGCCGCCGCCACGCCGAGGCGGGCGGAGACTTTGCTGATCACTTCGTTGCGCATGAGCGGGTCGTGCACCCGCGCGACCGTTTCGGCCAGTTCCCGGGCGATCTGCATCTTGGCGTTCAGGCTCGTTAGGTCGGTGGTGGCAACCTGGCGCTCGATCCAGTAGTCGAAAAAATCGCGCGCCGCCGCGATCCGTGTGCCGAACTTTTCCGCGCCTTCCTTCCGGACTAACGAATCCGGATCTTCGCCCGGCGGCATCTCGGCGACGCGCACGACGAGGTTGTTTTCGAGGAGCGGCTCGAGCGACCGTTCGGCCGCTTTCTGCCCGGCGGCATCGGCGTCGAAGCAGAGCACGACTTCGCTCACGTAGCGCTTCAAGATGCGCGCCTGGCCTTCGGTGAAGGCGGTTCCCTGGGGCGCGACCACGTTCGTTAGGCCGGCTTCGAAAAGCGTGATCAAGTCGAGCTGGCCTTCGCAAACGATCGCGCAATCCGCCTCGATCAAACCGCGCTTCGTCTTCTGCAGGCCGAAGAGAACGCTGCCTTTGCGAAATAGAGGCGTTTCGGGCGAGTTGAGGTATTTCGCCGTCTCTGTGTCGCTCGTTAGGATGCGCCCGCTGAAGGCGATCACTTCGCCAACATCGTTGCAGATCGGGAACATGAGCCGCCCGCGAAAGCGGTCGTAAACATCGCTCTCCGGCCGCTCTTCATCGCGGAGTTTGACCAGCCCGCTTTGCAAAATTGCCCCGCGTTTGTAGCCCTGATCGAGCGCCCATTTCAGGCAGGCGTCCCAGGTGTCCGGCGCAAATCCGAGCTGCCAGGATTTCGCGATCTCGTTCGTTAGGCCGCGCTTCTTGAGATAGTCGCGCGCCGGCTTGGCCATTTCGCGCTTCATCAGGTTGTCGTGGAACCATTCCGCGGCTTCCGCGTGCAGACGGAGGAGCGTGCGCCGCGCTTCGTGCTGACGATCGTCCTCGCTGTTCCCGCCGTGCTCCTCGATCACCGGGATGCCGGCGCGGGCCGCGAGCTTCTTCACCGCATCTGGGAAACTAATGTGCTCATAGAGCCCGACGAACTTGAACACCCCGCCGCCTTCGCCGCAGCCGAAGCACTTAAAAATCTGCCGTTGCGGATTGACCGTGAAGGAAGGCGATTTTTCCTGGTGAAATGGACAGAGCGCCTTCCAAGTTGAGCCCGCGCGCTTGAGCGGAAAATAGGAGCCGATCACTTCCACGATGTCGTTCGCGGATGCGACTTGCTCGATAACGTGCTCGGGGATGGTGCCCATGTTTTTCCTCGTGACGACGGCGGTACGCTGTCAGATTACCGCAACGCCCGCGGGCGTCCAAATGATCATGTTATGACTCGGTTAGCGATTCGCTTTTTGATCCTGCTCTTCGCCGGCTGGGTGTCGTTAGGCGCGGCCGAGGCGCGGGAGGTCGTGCGCAAGGGCGACGTCGTGGTTATTCCGCTGCAGGGCGAAGTGGCGCCCTCGCTCGCTCTCTTTCTCCGGCGTGCGGAAAAGGAAGCGGAGAGCGGTGGCGCGTCCGCCATCATCCT
>DASXYO010000190.1:0-5412 GCA_036502465.1 Chthoniobacterales bacterium | reverse complement strand
CCGCGCGTCATCCTGGCGGATGAACCGACCGGCAACCTCGATACCAAAAATTCCACCCGCGCTTTCGACCTCCTCCAGGAAGTGGTGGTGCGCGGCGGGAAAGCGCTCCTTCTCGTGACTCACAATCCGGGAATCGCGAGCGCGTGCGATTGGATTCACGAAATGCAGGACGGCCGAATTGTCTCGACCCATCCGCGCGGCCGCGTTGCCATCGTCTCGTGAACGGCGTGACGACTGCGACCGAGTTTTCGCCTCCGGAATTACGCGCCGGACCGGACCGGACCGGCGCCGAGCTGAAGCGCGGGATGTTCGTCAACACCCTCGCGTTGCTGGCCTCAAATTTCCGCGGCGTCTTCACTTTTCTCGTTGCGCGCCTTCTGGGCGCGGCAACTCTAGGAACTTTTCTCGTCGCCTGGGCGACGACTGATATCCTGAGCAAGATTGGAATTTTCGGCCTCGACAATGCGATCATCGCTTTCATCGCGCGGGCCGAGGCCGCCGGCGAGCACGCACGCAGCCGCGCCTTGTTTCATCTCGGCGTTTTCCTCGCGCTCGCGCTCAGCACCCTGACGGCGGCGCTCTCGATCGCGATCGTTCGCTTCGCCGGCGAACGGTTCGGACTCGATCGACAAATGATGGATGTGCTTTCCGTGCTGCTTTGCGCCATGCCCGGCGTCTGCCTCTATCGCGTCTGCACCGCGGTCTCGCGCGGGATGAAGGTGATGAAACACGACATCTGGTCGCGCGGGCTGACCGAGGCGTTTGTCACGACGGCCGCCTTTCTTGGCGCGGTCGCGCTCGGCTGGAAAACGTATGGACCGGCCCTCGCGGCCATCGTTGGCACGGCCGCGTCCGGTGCCGTCGCGCTCGTCCTGGCTGCTTCGCTTTTTCGTGGGATGCCTTCCGGTCGCGGCATTATTTCTTACCGGGTAGAGGCGCGACGGCTTCTCGCCTACTCGGCTTCGATCAGCGGCTACGATTTGCTTAATTCCCTTATCGTTAGGCTGGATGTCATCCTGCTCGGTTGTTTCATCGGGCGCGTGTCCGGCGTGACCTTGGCGGCGGTCGGCGTCTATGGGGTTGTCGTGGAAGTCGCCAGCGGCCTGCGCAAGGTCAACCAGGCTTTTAACCCAATCTTCGCGCCCCTGATCGCGGGCATGACCGCGCACGGGGAGCAGAAGCACGCTGCCGCGGCTTTCTCGCGCGTCGCGCAATGGATGTTGTGGGTTCTTCTACCGCTGCTCGCGGTCATGGCCCTGGCTGGCTCCGTCATCCTCAGCATCTACGGGCCGGCCTTTCGCGCCGGCGCGCTCTGGCTCAACATCGTCGCGCTCGCCTGCGCCACGAACTGCTTCGTGGCCCTGGCCGAGACCGTTATCATGGTGCAACGGCCGGGACTCAATCTGCGCAATTCTGCCATCACCATCGTGATCGCTTTCGGCGCTAATCTCTGGCTCATTCAATCGTTAGGCGTAACCGGCGCGGCCCTGGGGATTCTCCTGCCGTACGTTCTGCTGGGGATTCTGCGCCACCGCACCTTGCGGGTCGCTTTTGGCTGGCGGGAACCGTGGTCGAAGCTTGCCCCGCCGTTCCTCGCCGCCGTCATCGCCGCGGCCCCGGCTTTGGTCTGCCGCTTTTTTGTGCACGGGGTTTCCGGCCAGATTCTCTCCGCCTTCGTCTTTCTCTTTGTCTTCGGAATGGAATGGTGGTTTCACTTTCGCCGCGCCCCCGCACAGTTACGATGAAACGGATTTTCTTAACCGGCGCGAGCTCGGGCATCGGTCTGGCGATCGCAAAATCCCTCAGCGCGAGTGGTCACGAAGTCTGGGGAACGGCCCGCCAGGTCGAGCGCCTGCCCCGGCTGCCCGGACTGCACCGGGTCGCGCTCGATCTCTCGGACCGGGTCTCGTTAGGCGAAATCTTTCGCGCCGCCTGGCGCGAAGCGGAGCAGTTCGACGTCGTGATCAACAATGCCGGGAGCGGCTATTTCGGGCCGGCGGAAGGTCTTTCGCGGGAAGAACTGGCCCGGCATTTTCAGGTCCTGGTCTTTGGTCAGCTCGAATTGATGCATCTCGCGCTGGAAGCGATGCACGACCAGGAGCGCGGCCTGGTCATCAACGTCAGCTCGCTGGCTTCGCGTTTGCCCGTTCCTTTCATGGCGACCTACAACGCGGCCAAGGCCGCGCTCGCCGCCTATACGATGTCGCTGCAATTGGAATTGCCTAACGATAAGGTAAAACTGGTGGACCTGCAGCCGGCTGATATCAACACCGGCTTCAACGATGCGGTGGCGAAAGGAAGATCGGGTGACCCGCGGGTGAACAAGACCTGGCAGGCGACGGAGCGAAACATGAAAGCGGCGCCGTCCCCGGAGCTGGTCGCACGGCACGTCCTCAGGTTGATCGAGGCAGCGAATCCACCGCCGCGCATCACAGTGGGCGGATTCTTTCAAGCCAGCGTGGCGCCGCTCGTTTTTCGGCTTTTGCCGCAACGCGTGCGGCTCTGGGGGTTGCGCAAATATTATGGGATCTAGGCGATGGCCGAAATAACCGACGCGCTTGTTCTGATGGCTGGCACCGGTTCGCGGTTGCGCGCCTCGTTGCCGAAGCCGCTCGTTCCGATTCTGGGGCGGCCGCTCGTTTCCTACATCATGGAAGCGCTCCAGAAAGTCGGCGTGCGCAACCTGCATGTCGTGGTCGGAGCCAATGGCGACGCGCTCGTGAGCGCGCTGCAACCGCTCGTTCCGGCCACGATGGAATTGCATCCGGTCCTGAATCCCGATTGGCAAAAACAAAACGGCCTCTCTGTCCTCCGGGCCGCGGGGAAAGTGCGGGAGCCCTTTTTCCTCACCATGGGCGATCATCTCTTTGACTCGTCCATTCTGACCGAGGTGGCGGCGCGGGCCGACCGCGCCGAGCTCAATCTCGCCGTCGATCGGAAGATTAACTCCATCTTCGACCTCGAAGACGCGATGAAGGTGCAGATGCGGGAAGAGCGGGTGGTCGAGATTGGGAAAGAGCTTACTCGCTACAACGCGATCGACACCGGTATCTTTCTTTGCCCTAACGAGCTCTTCGATTATCTGCGGCGGGCGCGGAAGGACGGAGATTGCAGCCTGGCCGATGGAGTTCGCGCAATGGCGAATGCGGGCAAAGTGCGCGCGATCGATATCGGCGACGCCTGGTGGCAAGACGTCGATACTGCGGAGATGTATGCGCAGGCCGCCGCCCATTTGCGGGAGGCCGCACGCGCGCCGGCCTAACGATCAATAATTGTCAATGCTGGGTTCTGGGATCGGGCGAGCAAACGCGCCTCGTAAATCGCCGCGACCTTTTCCAAAACCTGCTCCACCGTGATGGCCTGCATGCAGAGATTATTCCGGCAAACTGATTGCCGGTTGTTGTAGGCGTTGACGCACGGGCTGCAGGCGATGCCGGCCCAGAGCACGCTGGCGTTAGGCGAGCGCGCGGCGAAAAGCGCGGGCGTTTCCGGTCCGAACAAGGTCACGACATGAATCGGTGTCATCGAGGCGAAATGGGCGGGGCCGCTGTCGTTTGTGACCAGGATTTCGCTCCGCGCGTAGAGCACGAGCAATTGCCGGAGAGTGGTTTTGCCGGCGAGGGAGAGAACGCGACTGGAACCAACCTCCTGGGCCAGCGCGGTAATGGCGACCGCTTCCGACGGGGCGCCGGTAAAGGCGATGAAGAGACCAGGGAAACGCTCGAGTAAGCGGCGCGCGAGATCGACATAGCGCTCCGCCGGCCAGCGCCGCAAGGGCAGGAGGTCGCTCGCGTTTGGATTCAAGAGGATGAGCGGCGCGGAACCGAGCTGTGGGTATTCTCGCTCGAGAAATTCTTCGAGATTCGCGAGCTCGTTAGGGCGAACGCGGAAGGTAGGATAATCCTGCTCGGTCGAAGGAATGAAGTCGGACGTCGGGAGCTGTGCCGGATCACGCGTCAGCGCCTCCACCATCGCCTCGAAAATCTGACTGGTGTGGAGATGAGAGTTGTAGAGAAGACGATGCGTCATCAGATCGCCGCGATACGGTCCTTCGCCGAAAAACGTGTGGAAGCCGACGCGCGATCGCGCTCCGCTCAGGAAGGTAAGGAGGGCGGAAAAGCGGGTGAAGAATTCCATGTCGACCGCGGCATCGATCCCTTCCTGGCGCGCGCGCAGGATCGCGCGCAGCGCTCCGTGGGCGAGCGCGAAGGGATTCCGCGTTGGGATCGTGATCACGTTTTCCTCAGGAATGACTTCCATTGCGTCGAGGATGAAGCGGTTGTCCTCGAAAACGACGAAGTAAACATTTTCGCGGCCGACCATGTCGATCGCACGCCGGATGGCGGGATAAGCCAGCACGGTCGAGCCCTGCTCCGCGAATTTGATGAAGAGAATTTTTTCCGGCGAACGCGCGCCGGGCGGACGCGGTGCGAAAATTTTTCGAAAGATCGTGAGGAAAAAACAAAGCGGAATCCCAACCCGGCGATCCGTGTGCTGCAAAGTGGCGATGCCGACCGGGAGATCCATGGTGCGGAGAGACTACTCCCTTCGATCACTCCCTGCGCCCGCGCTGTTCATCCGATAGATCACGCCTTCGGCGGTTTGCGCGACTGGGTGATAACCTGCTGCCAGGATTTGCGCGAGGATCGGAAAATCGCGCACCGGATAGTGAGCGTTTTTCGCCGGCACTTGCACATCGACGACGTACTCCGGCGGGTGTTTGGCAAAATCCTCAGCGAGCGCGTCCCACGCGCCGGGCACGATCCACTTGCTGGTATCGACGTGGGAAATGCTCTCCTGGTTCCAGCCGAAGACATACCCCGTGAGCGGAAACGTCACCACATAACGACAGGCCGGGCGGCGTTGCGCCTCGAGGTAAATGCGCGGGGCCTGGCCCCAGACGAAAATACGATCGTGAGGCGCGGAATGCTCGAGAAGATATCGTCCCGTCTCCGAATTCGTGCGCAAGGAAAAGAGCCCGATCCAATGCGAAATGGAAAACCCGACGACGGTGAGCGCGAGCCAGGCGGCGGTCACGGCCGGACGCAACAGCCAGAGAGCCGGCTTTCGTCGCTCGGACCAAAGTGAGGCATAAAAGGGCGCGGCCAGGAGCGCGAGCGGCGGGATCAATTGGATGTAGTAGTGAAAATAAAACCGCGCGCCGGCCGCAGCGCCGATCGCCGAGGCCGCGACCAAGCCGAGCAGCGCCATCCGTTCGGCCCGATGCTCGCTCCACAGACCGTCGCTTTTTTCCAGAGCGGAAAAGAACGCTCCGAGTAAAAGCGGCAGGCAAAGACCAACGAAGGCGAGGCTGTGCAGGACGCCCTTGGTCCAGAAGACATGGGGAATCGCGTGGTCGGTGATCGTCCAGAAATAAGCCTCGCGCAGGATGCCTTGCTGCTGGAGCACGAG
>DASXYO010000189.1:0-20903 GCA_036502465.1 Chthoniobacterales bacterium | reverse complement strand
TTGCGGCCCCTTCCGGACCGATCATTACCAATACGTATTCCGCAACGAGCGGCCGAGACCGAACCTGAACCGTGGAGCGGGGCTCGATGTGTCGCCGGCGGTCCGCGATTACCTTGGCCTCGGGCCGACTTCCCTAACGGATTGGCAATTTGTCGAAGTGCGCGACGTTCCGCCGGGCCCGTGGCGCAACTACGGCGACAATAATAATTTCGTGATCGCGCGCCGGCAGACCGAGCAGCGCCTGGCCGAGCAATACTCGACCAAGACGAAGGCCAAGAAGTAGCGCCCGCTACTTGCTCCGGGCCAACTCGGCCGTCAGCTCCGCGAAAGTTTTCTCGATATCGCGGACGCGATTCAGGAGCGGATCGTAACGTTTCCGCTGAGCCGCGCAGAAGGCACGCAACGGCTGAAAAACACCGCCGATCTCGGCGTAGAAAAGGTCGATTGCGTGCTGCAATTGCTGCTCGATCGCGGCCACCAATTCTTCCCGTTTCAGCTCCATTTGACGGTGATACTCGGTAAGAATTTTCCGGCGCCGACCGAAAGCGACCAGCGTGCCCGCGATAAAAGCGGAAGCCGCAACGATGCCCGTGACGTCGGCAACCGCGGCGCTGCTCATTGCAGCAATGATTGTGACGATTCCGCCCGCGGCCGCGACTCCAGCAGGGACCCGCATCCAGGTCGCCGTCTCGCGAAACATGCGCTCGAGCTGCGCTTCCATGCCGCGACCGGCGATTCGTTCCACCAGTGTGAGCTCGATCGATTGCAGCAACTCGCGGCGCTGCCGCGCGAAGTCGGGGATCGTCTGGTTCAGCTGCATCCGGGAGTCGCCTTTGAACTGGTTCTCCATCGTGTCCTGCAGTTGCGGCCAAAGGCTGCGC
The DNA here is from genome assembly GCA_036502465.1 of Chthoniobacterales bacterium. Taxonomy (GTDB): domain Bacteria; phylum Verrucomicrobiota; class Verrucomicrobiia; order Chthoniobacterales; family UBA10450; genus Palsa-1392. The sequence goes on along the minus strand of DASXYO010000189.1, from coordinate 20,022 downwards.
AGATCCGTCTCGAGTAATTGGAGCGCGTTCTCGACCTGGGGCTGAATCAAGTCCCGCATTTTCGCCTCAAGGTCGGCCTGGAATTTCTCCTGCCATTCCGATTTTCCGAAGACGAGTCGCCAAGTCCGCCAGAAGGAGAGGTTGCGCTCGAGCAGCGCCTTCCCTTCTTCCTCGCAGCGGCGGCAAGCTTGTTCGATCCCGCGCAGAAATCCGCCGACCTGCCGCAGAGTCTGCTCTTTCCGCTCCGCGAGGATGCCCTCGAGGCGGCTGAGGTGTTCCTCGTCGCGCACGATCGTGTCGAGGATGTTGCGCACGCGGGTCGCGCTGTCGGAGAGAATGACGGTCGCAGTCTGGCAGGTCGTCATCAGCTTCGGCAACCCGTGGCGCGATTGGTCGACCATCTGGTTGATATGTTTCTCGAGCGCCGCGAATTCGCTCTCTTTCCAGAGGCGATCCTTGTCGATCCCGGAGGTGCGCGAGAGGAATGCTTTTCGTCCTGAGACCGCGAAAATCGGAGGAGCAAACCCCAGTTTCTGGTTGGCCGTTTCGCGAAGATGCTGCTCGATCACCTTGACCTCGCCCGGGTCGCGCAAGTCGGCCTGCTGGAGAACGAAGACGACTTTCTTGAGCCATTTCTGGTTCACAAACCGGAGGAGTTCCCAGGCAGATGCGCCCCAGGGATTGACGACCGAGAAAACAAAAAGCACGAGGTCGGCGCGCGGAATGAAGTTTTCCGTGATCGTCTGGTGCTCGGCCACCATCGTGTTGGTGCCGGGGGTATCGACAATGTTGAAGTCCTGCAGAAAAGCGATCGGTTGATAGCGCTCCGTGACGTGGTCGGAGACGTCGACTGTCTGCTCGCGCGGCCCGTGCTTGAAAATGTAGATCCGGTCCGTCGCCGGCAGGACATCGACCTTGCAAAATTCCTGGCCGAAAAGCGCGTTGAGCAAGGTGGATTTCCCCGCCTTCACCTCGCCGACGACAACGAAAAGAAGCGGCTCGCGCAAGTCCTTGAGCATGTTCTGGAGGGTGTCGAGCATGGCCGGCTCGCGCTGCATGTCGGCGGCGAGCTTGAGGAGCGAAGTGAGGGCCGCTTCCGTCCGGCTCCGCAATTGCAAATAAAGGTCGGCGACCATGCCGATTCGTCAGGGCTTCGTTAGGCCAGGCGTCGGTGAAGCCGAGGGCATCACGACTGGGCGCACGCCGGGCGAGGAAAGAGGGGTCGGTCCTTCCGAGCCCGGTTCCTTTGGCGCCATTGGTTTACCCATCGCGATCAATTCGGAAACGGTGACGAACTTGAAACCCTTGGCCTCGAGCTGGTCGAAGGTCTCGGGCATGGCCTTGATCGTGCCGGGATGAATGTCATGCGAAAGAACGATCGAGCCCGGCCGTGTTTCCCTCACGATCCGGCTCGTCACGACCGACGGGCCGGGTCTTTTCCAATCGAGCGGATCGACGTCCCAAAGAATGGTGCGGTAGCCGAATTCCGAGTGAATCCATTTTTTTTGCCGGGCCGTGATCGAGCCGTAAGGCGGCCGCATCAGGACCGGCCGCTTGCCGATTGCGGCTTTTATGGCGTCGTCAGTTTTCTGCAGTTCGCCTCGCACTTTCTCGTCCGACATTTTGCCAAAGGCAGGATGCGTCCAGCTATGGTTGCCGATTTCGTGTCCCTCGCGCACGGCTCGCTGCACGATCTCCGGGTGTTCGACGACGTTTTTGCCGATCACAAAAAAAGTGGCGTGAATGTGATGTTTGGCCAGGAGATCGAGCAGTTCCGGCGTCAGCTTTTCGCTCGGCCCATCGTCGAAAGTCATCGCAATGTATGGCCCGTCCACGTGGACCGCGCTGTAGCTGATGGCCTGCTCCGCCACGGTCGGCGAAGGCGACGAAAGAGCGGGCGCGGTCGGCGGCGTGGCCGAGTTCTGAGCCATGAGACACCCAGCCAGGGATAGAGCGAGCGAGCTGGCCAGAAAGAGAAGGCGGCACGAAGGGCGGAGCGGCAATTTCACAGGCCAAGGGTGCGCTGTATCTGGCAAACGAGCAAATCGGCGCCATTTGCAGCTCGCCGCACCTCCGCAGTCGGGCAGAGGAACGAACATTAAAAACAAGATAATAACCCTGCATTTGGCAGTTTTTCTGCTCCCAAGAAGGCTGCCAGTAACAGGCATCTCCCAATTATGCCTGTAACGGCGAACCCGCTTGGCGGTCTAAGAAGGGAGAAGATTTCAAATCCATGAGAATTCTTTTAATCGAAGACCATCCCGATAGCCGCCGTAACCTGCGGCGGCTGATTGAGCAACGCGGCCACCAAGTCGTCGCCTGCGCGAGCGCGGAAGAAGCGGAAACCGAGCTGGCCAAGGGCGAGCGCTTCCCCTTCCTCATCCTCGACTGGATGTTGCCCGGCAAGAGCGGGGTGGAGCTTTGCCGCGACCTGCGTGCGCGTCCCAATGGAGACGAGATGTACATCCTGCTCGTGACCGCGCGGGCCGACCTGGAAGATCTCGAGCAGGCGCTCGCCTCGGGGGCTAACGATTATCTCACCAAACCGCTCGATGCCCGCCGCCTGAGCGTTCGTCTTTCAGTCGCCGAGCGCCATATCATCGGCCTGGAGGAACGCAATCACGCCCGCGCCGCGCTCCAGGAATCAGCCCGGCGCATGACCGATATCCTGGAGAAAACGAGCGACGGGTTCTTCGCTGTCGATACCGATTGGAACTTCACCTATCTCAACGCCGAGGCGGAGGTCATGCTGGAAGCGGGACGCTCGTCGCTTCTCGGGCAGAATCTCTGGGAACGTTTCCCCGCCCTGGCGGACACGATTTTCGAGCAAAACTACCGGGCGGTCATGCGTGACCAGGCCGCGATTGAATTCGAAGCGCTCGACCCGAAGGGGAAAACCTGGTTCGAGGTCCACTCCTACCCGAGCGGCGGCGGGATTTCCGTTTTCTTTCGCGACATCACCGAACGCAAACGGATGGCGGACGAACGCCTGACGACGAGCAAACTGGAGTCGTTAGGCACGCTCGCCGGCGGGATTGCCCACGACTTGAATAACATCCTGACCGTCATCTCGGGAAACATCGGTCTCGCGCAGTTGGAAGCGCCTAACGATAACGGCAACCTTCTTTCCTTTCTCGCCAAGGCCGGCCAGGCGGCCCAGCATGCCGCCCGTCTCTCCAGCCAATTGCTCACTTTCTCCAAGGGGGGCGCGCCCCTGAAGAAGGTCGCCTCCGTCGCAGACCTCCTGCAGCACGCGGCGGAATTTTCACTGCACGGCTCCAATCTCCGCTCCGCCATCGAGATCGAAGATCACCTCGGCAAAGCGGAAATGGATTCGGGGCAGGTCGAACAGGTCGTGAACGCGCTCATCATCAATGCGCGGGAAGCCATGCCTAACGGCGGTATCGTCCGCCTCAGCGCGGAGAATGTGCAGGTCGACGAAAAATCCGGGCTTCCTCTCGAAAACGGCCGCTACATCAAGGTCACCGTGGCCGATCACGGGCCGGGCGTTGCGCCAGACCTGGCGGTCAAGATTTTCGATCCTTATTTTACGACCAAGGAAACCTCCTCCGGCCTGGGCCTGGCGATCAGTTACTCGATCATTCGCAAACACGGCGGCTTTCTTCATCTCGAGAATAACTCGCCGGCCGGCGCAAGCTTTGCCTTCTATCTCCCCTCCGCCCGCGGGAAAGTCCTAAGCGATCCGCTTCAGCCTAACGACCGCTCGTTTCAATTCAATCAGCAGCGTGTTCTCGTGATGGATGACGAATCCGCCATTCGCGAACTGACCTCGCAGCTCCTCGCCACCATGGGCTACGAAGTAACGGCGGTGCCGGACGGCTCGGAAGCGGTCCGGATCTACGAACGGGCCGCGCGCAAAGGGGAACATTTCCGGGCGGTAATTCTCGACGCCACGGTGCGGGGAGGCCTCGGCGGCGTCGAAACAATCGCCCGTCTCCGCCGGATCGATCCGGAAGTGAATGCCATCATCTGCAGCGGCTATGCTGACGAAGCGGCCCTTTCCGAATTTCTCTCCTACGGATTCCGCGGCGCGCTGCCCAAGCCGTTTACCCGGCGCGAGCTGGCCGATGCGCTGCAAAGATCACTCGAGGCCAGTCACCTCCCCTAACGAGCTCCTCGCCAGGCAAATCAGCCTTTTGGCAACTGCTTCAACTCGCTGATGAACGCCTCCGGACCGCCCGGTTCGTAACCGAGCAGGGCGAGGGGTTTACCGTCTCCGGTCAGCATGACGATGCTGGGGAATCCCCTGACCCCGAATTGCTGGGCTAGCGCCCGATTCTGCGCTTTCACTTCATCCGCCAGCGGCTTGGCACGCGGGAAATCGAGCCGCACCAGGACAAGGTTCTTTTTCGCATATTCCGCGAAGGCAGGCTGGGAAAAAACTTCCTTCTCCATGATCTGACACCAGCCGCACCAATCGGAACCGGTGAAATCGAGCAGGAGAAGCTTGTTCTCCGCCTTTGCCTGGGCCTGTGCCTTGGCGAAATCGGTCATCCAGTTCGCCTCTGCCCGGGCGGATTGAAGCGGAGTAAGCCCAAGGAAGGCTGCAAGGAGTCCGAGACAAAGGAACTTCATCGCCAGACCGTCGTCGAGAGGACGCCTGGGTGCAAGGAACGGGGCGATGCCGCGGCAGCGGCCGATGTACAATAGACGCCCGCGGACAGAATTCCTGCCCGCGGGCGACTAAAAAAGTTGCCTCGAAGTTTCAGCCGTTAGGCCGACCGAGTCGTTAGGCGATCTATTTCAGATGACCGGAGACAAGCTTGGTCATCTCAAACATGCTGACCTGGCTCTTGCCGTTGAAGACCGGCTTCATCGCGTCGTCAGCATTGATCTGCGTTCTCTTCTTCTTGTCCTGCAGACCATTCTTCTTGATGTAATCCCAGAGCTTCTTCGTGAGTTCCGAGCGCGGGAGTGGCTTCGAGCCGACGATGGCTGAGAGCTTTTCATCCGGTTGCACGGGCTTCATGAAAGCTGCGTTAGGCTTCCGTTTCGAGGGTGTTTTTTTGGCTGTGGTTTTGGGCATAGAGGCTGATTAATCGTTGGGCACTGCGAGAGCAATACTAATTTTTTCCCGAATGAAAAAAAAATTAGGCGCCTGGCACGGAGGTCCGGAGGATCGCGACGGCTGCCAAATCGTCGGGTAGCGCCACTCCCGCGTCGGGCGCGGTGCGGTCGATGACCTTTCGAAGTAACCCTTGGGCGCTCGTTTCGTCCTCGGTGATCAGAGCCTGCAAGCGGGCCGGCGTCCAAGGTTCGGCATCTTTTTTTGAAGCACCGTAAAGACCGTCGGTGTAGAGGAGAAACCCGTCGCCCGGCCGGAGCTCGATCGCCGTCTCAACAAAGTGCGAATGTTCGAGCAAGCCTAACGGCGGGGCGCTCGATTGGATTAATTCAGCCGCCCCTCCGCGTCGCGCCACGAGCAGCGGTGGATGGCCCGCGCCCACCACGGTCGCCTCTCCGGTTTCGGGATTGAGCGCCACACACATCGCCGTCATGAAAGAGCGCCCGCCGAAGATGCTGCGAAAATCGTTATTCACCGCTTCCATGATTTTCGCCGGGGCCGCGTGCTCGACGCTGCCGTGATGAAAGAGCAATTTCGCCAAGGTCGTTAGGAGAGCCGCGGCCGCGCCGTGACCGGTGGCGTCGGCGATCCAAAAAAGCGTGCGATGATCCGGCATGCGCAGCCAGCCGTAGATATCGCCCCCCACCTGGATGACCGGCCGATATTCCGCCGCGATTTCCCAGCCGGGGAAAAAGGGCGGCTTCTGCGGGATGAGCGATTGCTGGGTAAGCCGGGCGGCCGCCAGGTCGCGTTCGAGGTTCTCCCGCCAGGCTTCCAACTCGTCGTTTTGTTGCTGCAACTGCCGGCGCAACGATTGCAGCCGCAACTGCGTGTCGATTCGCGCGCGCAAAACCGGAAGATTGATCGGCTTGGTCACGAAATCATTTGCACCCGCCTCCAGGCAAAGCACTTCGCTCTCCTCGCCGCCGTCGCCGGTCAGCATGATCGCGGGGAGTTGCGCGATCGCCGGGTTGTCATCCGCCCGCAAGCGCGAGAGGACCTGCGCGCCGTTCAGTTCCGGCATGCGGAAATCGAGCAGGAGAAGCGCCGGGACATCCGCGTGCAACATTTCGAGCGCTTCGACGCCGCTGGAGGATTCCAGACAGGTATAACCGGCGCTGCCCAAGGCATGAGTCAACATCCGCCGGCTCGCCCGGTCGTCATCGATCACCAGGATGATGTCCTCTTTTCGCTCGATCATCTTTTTTGATTCGGAAAGGCGGCCGTCGGCATTCGCATTTTTTGTCGGAAATCGGTTTGGCGCTTTGCCGGCTGCAAATAAACTTTGTCACTGGCAAGCGAATGAATTACAAAACGGGACACATCGTCCAAGGCAACGCTTTATGAAACCATCGATCTCGCTCGCGCTTTTTGTCGCCCTTTTCATCACCGCCTGTTCCGAACCGGAGCCGCCACCGCGGCGCCAGCGCGCAGCGACCTATCCGCCTGCGACCGACACGCAATACCCGCCCGTCCAGCAACCTTTTGCGCCCGCTGTCCAACCGACCCCGCCGACCGACACGGCCGCGACCCAGGTTCCGCCGCCCGATACGACGGCACCGGCCGCGAAGGTTAATCCAACCAAGGGCGATATTCCTTACGGCATCCCGGTCCCGAGCAAACCCGGGTTTGTCACCAGCCCCTACGCGCCCGACCAGGGCTACGTCGATGTCCGCGGCTTCCCGCCGGGCACCGAGGTGCGCGATCCGTACACGAACAAGATTTTCCTCGTCCCCTAACGAATCGGGATCAGGGTTTCGGACCGTCCGCCGCGGGCGTCGTCACCGTCGCGCCGCGATGCTGGACATTTCCGCGCAACTTGAGATTCTTCTCCAGATTTGCGGGATACCGGCCGGTCGGTGCTCCTCTTTGACCTGAACCATGGATGACCTTCGGATAAAGCGCGCGCCGCGGATCGAGGCCGAGATCAACGTCCCGGGCGATAAGAGCATTTCCCATCGCGCGGTCATGATCGCTTCGCTCGCCAACGGCCCCTGCGTGCTGCGCGGTTTTTCCCGGAGCGCCGATTGCATGAACACAGTCGTCGCGATGCGCGCGCTCGGGATTAAAATCGAACAACCTGAGCCAGAGGTCCTCATCGTTCACGGCAACCGGCGGAAGTTAACCGCGCCCAAGAACGAGATAAATTGCGGCAACTCCGGCACCACCATGCGCCTCCTCGCCGGCATGCTGGCCGGGCAACCGTTTTCCAGTCAATTGGTAGGCGACGGCTCCCTTTCGAAACGCCCGATGGGGCGAATCATCGAGCCGCTTCGCCAGATGGGAGCGAAGATCGATGCGGGTGGCGAGAACGATACCGCGCCGCTGCGAATCGAAGGGGTGCCGCTCCACGGCATCAAATACACCACGCCGGTGGCAAGCGCGCAGTTGAAGAGCGCGCTGCTTTTCGCCGGACTTTTCGCGAAAGGAAAAACCACCGTCCAGGAGCCGGTCACGACTCGCAATCACACCGAGCTGATGCTGAATTATTTTCTCGTCCGTACCCACAAGGACGAGCACGGAGTGAGCGTTTTCGGCGATCACGTGCCGGAATCGCGCGACTTCAGCATTCCGGGAGATATTTCTTCCGCCGCCTTCTGGCTCGTGGCCGCGGCCGCGCAACCAGGCGGCCATGTCCTCGTTAGGGACGTCGGCTTGAACGAAACCCGCACTGGCCTGCTCGGCGTGCTGGTGCGTATGGGCGCACAGGTCCGCGAAGCGATTGAGGACGTCGACCAGGTGGAACCGCGCGGCATCGTTGAGATTACCGGGGCGCATCTCAAGGCCACGGTCATCCAAGGCAAGGAAGTGCCTCGTTTGATCGATGAGCTACCGATTCTCGCCGTCGCCGGCGCGCTCGCCACCGGCACGACCATCATCCGGCAGGCGCAGGAGTTGCGGGTCAAGGAAACCGACCGCATCGCTGCCATCGCGCATAACTTGCGCTCGATGGGCGCGCAGGTCGTCGAACTCAGCGATGGCCTCGAAATCCATGGCCGCGCCCCGCTCCATGGTGCGCGTCTTTCCAGTTTCGGCGATCACCGCATCGCCATGGCCTTCGCGGTCGCCGGCATGTTCGCGGAAGGCGAAACCATTATCCAGGATGTGGATTGCGTCGCGACCTCCTATCCCGGCTTTGAGAAAACCTTAAGCGAATTGACCAACCCGAAAGGTTTCCGCACCACGACGCGGGTCATCAGCTCGCTTTCGCACACCCGTCCGGAGGAAGATTAGCCGCCGTCGGCCTAACGATGAATTCCACGGCCGGGCACCAGATTATCGCGATTGATGGACCAGCGGCCTCCGGCAAGAGCAGCGTGGCCCGCGAGCTGGCTCGCCGGCTCGGCTTCGTTTACGTGAATTCCGGCGCGATGTATCGCGCCATGACCTGGCTCGTGCTGGAGCGCGGTGTGCCTGCGAATGACGCCGTGGCCATTGAGCAGTTGGCCGAGCAGATTCCGATTTCGTGCGAATTGCGCGACCGCGATTCGCTCATCCTGATCGATGGCGTCGATCCCGAGCCTTACCTGCGTGAAGATCGCGTGAACGAAAACGTCTCGCGCGTCAGCAGCGTGCCGCGCGTGCGCGAGATTTTGGTCGATCATCTCCGTCGTTATGCGGCGGAGAACGATTTGGTGATGGAAGGCCGCGACATCGGTTCGGTCGTTTTTCCGGACACGCCGTTCAAGTTTTACATCGACGCTTCACCGGAGATTCGTCTCCGCCGGCGCGAAGCCCAGGGACAACGCGACCGCATCACCGCGCGCGACGAAGCCGATTCCTCGCGCCGTGCTTCCCCGCTCATCATCGCGGAAGACGCGCACGTTATCGACAGCTCGAACCTGACGATTGACGGCGTAGTCGGAGAAATCATTGGCCGCTTGAAGCTGAAGGGCCTAACGATCGCGCGGTGAATCCCTGGTATTTCACCATCTACCATCTCACCCGTTTCGTTGCGCGGGTCTTTTTTCGTTTTCGCGTCATCCATCCGGAGCATCTGATCCAAGAGGGGCCGGTCATCCTGGCGATGAATCACGAGAGCTATCTCGATCCGCCTTTCGCCGGCATCGGCTGCCGGCGCGCGATTTATTTCCTCGCGCGCAAAAGTTTGCTCGATGTCCCGGTTCTCGGTTGGATTTTACCCAAACTAAACGTCATCCCGGTCGACCAGGAAGGCGGCGATCGCAGCGCGCTGAAAGCACTCATCCGCATTTTGCGCGCGGGCCACGGCACCCTGGTCTTCCCGGAAGGCTCGCGGACGCTCGACGGAAACCTTCAACCGGCCGAGCCCGGGATCGGCCTCGTCATCGCCAAGACGCTCGCCCCGGTCGTGCCAATGAGAATCTTCGGCGCGCACCAGGCGCTGCCCCGCGGCGGCGGCAGGATGCGCCTGTGTCCAATCACCATCGTCATCGGTGAACCCATCCGGTTCACCAGCACCGACATCGAGGGTCACGGCCGCGAAGTCTATCCGCGCCTCGCTCAGAAGGTGATGGACGCGATCGCGGCGCTCCGTCTCTAGGCATTGCGGCTCGCCCGACCTCGCCGGATACTCTGCGATGGAGTTACCTGGACCACCCGCGCGCCCTCCCGGCGACACGCTCGCCCCGGCGAGCGGCCTGAAGCTGATGCTCGGCATCGTGGTTGTTTTCGCTCTCCTCGCGGGTTATGGACAATGGCAACATTACCGGCGGGCGGAGACCGATTCGGTCACGATCGTTCCCGTGCCTAACGTGTCGCCGGCGCCTTCCCCTAACGAGCACTAACGAGTGAACAAACCGGCGCCGAGGCCGTTTGTTTCGAATAACCGGAAGACCGATTGGGTCTGACCATCTTATGAAGAGAACCTTGCTACTTCCCATCCTCGCCAGCCTTGCTCTTGGTGCGGCCTGCCAAAAACAACCGACCGAGGCAGAACGAAAAGCCGAACTCGAGCGCCGGGTGCAGGAGCGGCTCCATTCTGAACGCTCGGAGGATGATCGGAGGAAGATGGCCGAGCGACAGGCCACGCTGGAAGCGCGGATCAATGCCCTCGCCGCCGCGCAGAAACGCAAGTCCGCCTCCGCCACGCCGACACCTGACGAACCTTCTGCCGTCACGACAAGCACTTCCGCGCCCGAAACCGAGACCGGTTCCTATTCCACTTTCTATCGCAAACTGGATCCCTACGGCGACTGGATGGAAACGAGCGATTACGGCTACGTCTTCCAGCCACGGCAGGCCGCGCAGGCCCGCGATTGGCGCCCTTACACCAACGGCCACTGGATTTACACCGACGCCGGCTGGACCTGGATCTCGGACGAGAAATTCGGCTGGGCCACTTATCACTACGGGCGCTGGGTTCGTCTGCGGAGCATCGGCTGGGTCTGGGTGCCGGGCGAACAATGGGCTCCCGCGTGGGTCTCGTGGCGCAAAGGCGGCGACTACGTCGGGTGGGCGCCCCTGCCGCCCGAAGCGCATTTCGATCGCCAGACCGGCATCCACAACTGGGCCGACAACTATTACGACATCGGCCCCGATCAATACGCTTTCGTCCCGGCGAACGAATTCGGCCGCAAGCTGACGCCGCGCGAAATCGTCCCGACCGAGCGCAACGTCACGATCATCAACCAGACCACCAACGTGACCAACATCGTCTACAACAATTCCGTCATCGTCGATCGCGGTCCGAGCTACGACGACCTGCGCAAGCAAAGCCGGCAACCGATCGAGCGTTATCGCCTCGAGCGGACGCAGGGCATGACGAACGATGTCCCGGTCTTCAAAGGCGAAGTGGTCGCCTTGCCGACGGTCGATTTCCGCCAGACGGAACGTGCGACGCGACCGAACCGAGTCACCCGGGCAATTCCGCAAGCCGTCGCGGAACGCGGTTGGTCGGGAATTCAAAACGCGCAGGCCGCGCAGAAGGCCCGCGCCAAGATGCAGGCTGAAGCAACTCCGCCGCCCAGCCTCCCGCCCAAGCGATTCGTTAGGCCAGATCGGCCCGCCGCCGCTCCCTCAGTCCCCGAACCGATTAAAGCAGGGCCGCCCGGAAGGCCGACGATCCCGGCTGCGAGCCCGACTCTGCTGGGAACGCCTGTCCCGGCGACCAGCAGGCCGCCTACCGTTGCACCGACGGCCAGTCCGCGACCAACCCCCACCGAAGCACCGTCGCCACGGCAGAGCCGCAAGGGCCATCGACCGCAGCCGACCCCGAGCGCGACCGCAATCGTCACCCCGGCGGAATCGGCCGAGCCGATCTCGCCCATTCCAGCGGAGAACGCCGTTTCACCCAAGCAGGCCGATCGCAACGCGGGACGCGCCGCGCAGCAGGAAAAAATGAAGCAGCGCGCGGAACAGCAGGCGCAACGCCAGGCCGAGCACCAGCAGAAAATGGAGGAACGTCGCGGCCAAAAACCGGGCCGTCCCGAAGCCTCGCCGACCGCGACGCCGGAGGAACCCGCCGCCGCCGCAGCCCCGTCGACCGCACCCACGGCTTCCAGTACGCCGGGCGTTTCTGACAAGATGACCGCGGCCGACAAGCGCCGCGCGAAGCGAGCTGAGAAACGCGCCGACAGACGGGGCAACAAACGCCAGGCACAGGACGAGGAATCGCCTTCGCCCGAGGAAACCGCGACCCCTGGCCCGCGACAACCCTAACGAGTAATCTCTCAGCCGCCGCCGGCGACTTCGGGGGAGCGCGCGCCTCGCGTGCCGTTTTCGGCGCCTCGCCGAAAACCGGGACGTGTCGCCACCCAAACCCACGCTGGAGTCCATCCGGTTCTCGAATCGGATGCTACCGGACCGCAAGTCTGATGCTGCTTCGTTCCTCAAACCGTCGTCCGTTTGCATCCTCTGCGAAAAGTTCGCAACGGCGGGGCGCCGTTGCCAGCACGTGAGGGCGCGTGCGCTCCCCGGACCTTCGCGTTCGGACGTTTCTCGTCGGGCGGAGCGGACGATTAGCCTAACGAGTCTCTTCCGCCAGCGTCCGGGCGTAAGCCAGGGTGTCGATCGCGTCCGGCGTTTTGTCGCGCCGGATGGCTTTTATCCTCGGGAAACGGAGCGCGAGTCCGCTCGCGTGCCGTTTGCTCGGCTGGATGGAATCGAACGCGATCTCCAGGACCGTGTCCGGTTTCACTTCCAGGTAACGGCCGCGGTCGCGGACCGTGTTCCGGCGAAAATGTTCGGTCAGTTCCGCAATTTCGACATCCGTTAGGCCACTATAGGCTTTGCCGATCGGCAACAACTCTCCGCTCTTTTCATCCCGGACGGCAAAGGTGTAGTCGCTCAGGACGTGATTGCGTTTCCCATGCCCCAGCTCCGCCGCCACCACCACGACGTCGAGCGTAGCCAGTTCCTTCTTCAGCTTGAACCACGACATTCCGCGCCGCCCGGGCGTGTATTGGCTCTCCGGGTCCTTGATCATGAGACCTTCGTTCAAACGCCGCCGGGCTCTCTGAAACGCAGATTCGATTTCCTCCGCCGAATGCGCCGGCGAAATGTCGGCGAACTGGAACTGCGGCGGCATCGTTAGGCCGCGGAGCAATTCGCGTCGCTCGCGCAAAGGCGTGCGCAGGAGCGATTGCCCATTCAGCCAGAGAAGATCGAACGCAATGTAAACCACCGGCACGTCCGCCGCCGGCCCGGCGAAAAGATCGGCGCTCTCCTGCTTCCGTCCGAGCCGTTTTTGCAGGTCGAAAAAGGTCAACTTTTTCCCCTGCTCGAAGGCCACTATTTCTCCATCGAGAATCAGCTCGTCAGCAAAACCACGCGCTCGTTCCGCGATCTCGTCGAACTGCCCGGTGACACGTCGCAGGTCGCGCGAGAAAAGTTCCACCCGGTCTGCGCCGCGATGGAGCTGCGCACGGATGCCATCGAACTTATCTTCCACGTAAACCACCGATTCGTTAGGCGATTCACCGGCAAAGCGCGTCCAGATCGCCTCCGCGGTCGGTTCCGGACTGGCCAGCATGCATTTGATCGGACGAAAAAGAGTCAACTCCGCGTGATCGAGCTCGTGCCGCGCGGCGAGCAACGCCGTCTGGCCGATGTCGCCTAACAACATGTGGGCTTCCTTCAATTCATCGAGCGAAGCCTCGAAAGCGCGGGCGATCGCCTCCTCGACCAAACCCTCGCGCAGTCCGATGCGCAGGTCGCCGGTGAGAATCTTAACGACGTATTGTGCTTCCAAGGGCGAAAGCTTTTCCAAGCGCGACTGGAGCAATTCCGTTTTCGCGACCGGACCGCGCGCCCGATGCAGCGCCTCGAAAAGAGCGAGCGCTTCGCCTAACGAAAAAGATTCGGGCTTGGTCCGGCCCTCGAGCGCTTCGCGGGCCGCCTTGCTCGCATCGCCGTGGCTGCTGGAAATCTGGCGCAGCTCGGCGTTGCCGCGCCGGCTCGCGCCGAGCAGGGCGCGGTAGATGATCGCCCAGCCGGTCTGCAGGGTGCGCTGGTCGGTTTGGGCGAAAGGCTTGCCGGTCAGGAAAGTGGTGGCTATCCGGAGCTGCCCCGGTTCGAGAACGCGCAGGTAGTCGGAGAGCAGGCGGATTTTTTCCAGCTTGGCGGCCGTGGCCGCGATCTGCTCGCCGATTGCGGCAAAGGCGACGAATTCGGAATCGAGTGATTCGTTAGGCCGATCTGTCTCCGGAGCGGGTGCCGTTGCGACGCGGGAAGCTCCAAGCGTCAGCTCCATTTGGTTCTGCTCGGTCAGAGCCCATGCTTCGACTCCGCGGTCGCGCAGGTCGCGCGCAAATTCCGCCGCGAAACCGTGCAAGGTGAGAACGCGCTGCGGTTGCACGAGCTCGACGTAGCGAAGCAGATCGTCGTAATCGGCGTGGTCGGAAAGCGGAAAGGCGGCGTCGACCTGGTAGCGATAGATCGCATTCGGCTCGACCGCCCAGCCGCTGATCATGGCCACTCGCTTATTCGTTAGGCCCTGGATCATGCGGGAACGGGCCACGCTCGGCGGGCAAATCAGCACCTTCCCTTCGACCGCTTTCGCGTCGTAACGCTCGTAGCCGCAAAAGGCCTGGCCAAACTGCTCGTAAATCCGCGTCATGCGAAAGACCGAGCCGTGCAGCATCGGCTGGAGGTCGGCCTCCGCGAGCGAGCAAAGAATTTCCTGCGCTTTGCCTAACGAGTAGCCGAGCAGCACCGGCGTCGCCCCTTCCTCGAGCGCCTCCCGGCAAAAGGCGACGATCTGTTGCACGACCAGCTCGGTCGGCGGGAGCCGGTAACGCGGCAGACCGTAAGTCGTCTCCATGATCAGGGTATCGGCCTGCTGCCATTGCGTCGCCTCGGCGGAACGGCCGGGGCGCAACTTGAAGTCGCCGGTGTAAAGAAGGCTGCCCGCGTCGGTTTGCAGAAAAAACTGGGCCGACCCAAAAATATGTCCGGCCGGCAGGAGAGTGATCTTGAGCCCGCGCACCTCGGATGGCTCTCCGAATGGCAGCACGTGCTCGTGCCGTTCCCCGGGGAGGCGGGCCTGCATGAGGCGCGACGTTCGTTCCGAAACCACGATCTCATCATGCGGCGCGATATGGTCGCTGTGGGCGTGGGAAACGAACGCGAACGGCTTCGCGTCCCACGGATCGAGCCAGATGTTTTCGTTAGGCAAATAAACCCCGCGTTCGTATCGGACCGAAATCACGGCGGAAATTAGCCGGTCTCGCCAGAGTTCGCGACTCGGGGCGCGATTGACACCGGGGCACTGATCTCGTTTGATGCACGCGTCGTGAGAATCCCGCTGGCCGCTCTTTGTCTTGTCCTCGCGAGTTGTGCCGGGGCTCCGCCCAAGCCCTACCAGGTGGAAAAGCCGCAACCGTTGCCGATCGCCCTCAGCCACGACTTCGAGTTCCGGAAGACAAAACAATATTTTCTCGATCCCATGGCGAAGGCGATCAACGGCCAGGTCGATGCCTCAGTCCAGTTCGAGCGTAACTACCGGATGTTTGGCGCGATCACCGCGCTCGACCAGCACGGGCGGTTTGGAAATTATTTCGACTTTTTCTGGGTGGCCAGGCGGGCCGCGGACGTGCGGGTGCGACTGGAGTATCGGCAGGAGAAACTGCATGCCTTCGTCCAGGCGCGCGAGGTGGAATACCCTCATGCCCGGGGACATCTGCGGACCGAATTCGCCATCATCGGGGATGATTTCTTCGACGATGGACGGGTGATCGCGTGGCGCGCTTCGCTCATCGTGGACGGCCGAATCGTGGCTGTGCGACGATCTTATCTCTGGGAGTAGCGCGCATTCTGGCGCACACTTTCGCTAAATGCAGACGCATCTGTTAGCCCATCCGTGCGGCAGCGCGGAATCCCGCCGGCCCGCCCCTGGCATCCGAGCAGGTTCACCCCGTAGCGTAGAGCGAGTGCCGGTGGGAGTGATTGACAGTCTCCGGCGAAATTTTATCTTTAGTTAGTCGTGCAGTCCTCGATTCAAGTCGGCGTCAACGGTCCCACGGTGTGGGTCCGTGTAGCGGGGCGAGGCAGCTTCCTCAATAGTGGCAGTTTGAAGGAGTTTGCCCGCGAGATGGTGAATAGAGGCCATCGCGAATTCGTCTTTGACCTGGAGGAATGCGTGATGATGGATTCGACTTTCATGGGAACGATGGCCGGCATGGCGCTGCGCCTGAAGGAACTGGGCCAGGGCCGGGTGCATGTCATTCATTGCGGCGAACGAAGCCACGACCTGCTCTCGGGTCTCGGACTCGACCAAATCTTCGACATCCAGGCCAACGGCGCCGAGGCGCCCAAATGCGAAGCGCTCTCCCAGACAAACGGCGAACCGCCAGAAAAATCGGCCGCGGCCAAGCGCGAGCAGGCCGGCACGATGCTCGAAGCTCACGAAGCCCTTTGTGAGGCGGCGCCGAAAAACCTCACCCGCTTCAAGGACGTCCTCGAATACCTCAAGCAGGATCTGCAACACGAAAGCCCAGCGAAGTAACTCGCTTCGCTCCCATGCGCTTTCTTCTTTTTGGGCTCCTCGTCGCGTCGCTCATCGGCTGGCTCCTCACCTACCAGAGGCAACGCTGGCGCATCCGACGCCTGGAGCGGTCGAATGAAGAAATCCAGGTCGAGGAAAACCTCGTCTTCGATTTCCTCCACGGGCTCGGCGAAGCCTTTCGCGATGTCATCCGGCCGCACGACCTGCACCGGCTGATCGTCGAGAGCTCGGTCCGCATTCTCGACGCGCACGGCGGGGCGCTTTACCTCGTCGATCGCACCGGGACGCGGTTGAAGCCGGCTTTCCTTTCCAAGGGTTGTCCGCCGCTCGTCGCAGTGCCGGACCGCATCCTGCAGCAGGCCGCCTCGACCCCGATCGCGCTCGACAGTTTCCTCCGCTCCCACCCGATCGAGGCTGACGAAGGCCTCCTCGGCCGAGCTTGGAAGAGCGGCGAAGCGATGCACCTCGCCGATGTCCAACACGTGCCGGAGTTGGCGAAATTGCGCGATAGCGCCTACGGCACAACGTCGGTCATGGTCGCCCCGCTTCTCTACGGCCGGCAAAACATGGGCGTCCTCGCGGTCGCCAACGGCCCGATGAGCGCGCCTTTCTCGGCGAGCGAGTTTGTCGTCTTTAAATCGATCTCCGAGCAGTCCGCCTTCGCGCTTTACAACGCCATCGTTTACTCCGAGGCCAACGAGAAAAAGCGCCTCGACCACGACCTCCAGATCGCACGCGACATCCAGCGCATTCTCCTTCCCTCGCAGCCGCCGCCGATCGAAGGCTTCGACATCGCTGGGATTAACATTCCCGCCCGCCAGGTGAGCGGAGATTACTTCGATTACATCAAGGTGGACGACGACCGGCTTGGCGTGGTCATCGCCGACGTCTCGGGCAAGGGCGTCCCGGCCTCGCTCATCATGGCCATCTGCCGCAGCGTGCTGCGGGCCGAGGCGCGTCTCGGCCAGTCGCCCGCAGAAGTCCTGCGGAAGGTCAACCGCCAGCTCTACCCCGATATCAAGGAGGACATGTTCATCAGCATGGCCTACGTCATTTTGAACCATAAGGACAACAGCGTGACCCTCTCGCGCGGCGGGCACGACGCGCCGCTCCTGTATCGCGCCGCCACCGGAAAAGTGGAGATTTTGAAGCCGCCCGGGATGGCCCTCGGGATTGACAGCGGAGACGTCTTCGATAGGATAACCGGCGACCTTTCCGTCTCCCTCGAGACCGATGATTGTCTCGTCCTTTACACCGACGGCGTCACCGAAATGCTGGACGCGAATGGAGACGAATTTGGGCCTGACCGAATGCTCCGCTCCATCCAGGCGAGCGCGAGCGAGGGGGCGCAGGGAGTCATCGCCCGCCTGACCGACGACGTGCGCAACTTCGCCGCCGGTCATCCGCAAAATGACGACATCACTTTGATTGTAGTGCGAAAGACATGAAACATTCCAAAACCGACCGCCGCCAGATTCCCGTTACGGACGAGGCCCGGCCTGACGACCAGGCCAGTGGCGCACAGACCGCCGTCGCGCCCGGCGAAAGCGAGAACGGCCACGCAGACCCAATCACAAGCCTGCAGGCCGACCTTGATCGTTTCCGCGACCTGGCGCTCCGCAGCCAAGCCGACTTCGACAATTATAAAAAGCGCGCCACTCGCGAGAAGGAAGAGGCGATCAAATACGCCAACAGCTCCCTCCTCGAGCGCCTGATCGCGATTGTCGACAATTTCGAGCTCGGCCTTTCCGCCGCGAAGAGCGAAGGCGAAAGATCACCCGTTTACGCGGGCATGAGCATGGTCCTGAAACAACTGACCGATTTTCTCGCCGATAACGGCCTCCAGCCGATCGACGCCGAGGGCCAGAAATTCGACCCCAACCTGCACGAGGCGATCGCGCACGAGGCCAGCAACGAAGTGCCGGAAGGCGTCGTCGTTAGGCAAATGCGCCGCGGTTACAGGATGAAGGACCGCCTCCTTCGGCCTTCCAGTGTGGTCGTTTCATCCGGATCTAACGGTTAGATTTTTGACCGCGGATTGCGCGGATTTCTCCGGTGAACAACTACATATCTCTTTTCTTATCCGTGCCATCCGCGTAATCCGCGGTCCTTTTCTTCCGTGACTACCAAACGCGACTACTACGAAATCCTCAGTGTCGAGCGCAACGCCTCTGGCGACGAGATCAAGCGTGCGTATCGCAAGCTGGCGGTGAAATTTCACCCCGATAAAAACCCCGACGACCCGCACGCGGAGGAGCAATTCAAGGAGCTCGGCGAAGCCTACGACGTCCTGATGGACGAACAAAAGCGCGCCGCCTACGACCGTTACGGCCACGCCGCTTTTGCCCAGGGTGGGCGCGGCGGCGGCTTCCACGATCCCTTCGATATCTTCCGCGAGGTCTTCAGCGGCGCGGGCGGCGGCGCGGGCGGAATTTTCGAGACTTTCTTCGGCGGCAACGCGGCCCAGGCCGACGGCAGCCAGCGCGGCAGCGACCTGCGTTACGACATGCAGATCACGCTCGAGGAAGCGGCCTTCGGCGTGGAAAAAGAGATCGAGGTTCGCAAGCTCGACGCCTGCGAGAAGTGCGACGGCAGCGGCGCCGCCCCCGGCTCGCGCGCCGTCTCCTGCCCCGTCTGTCGCGGTCGCGGGCAGGTCGTCAGTGCGCGCGGATTTTTCCAGGTCTCCCAGACCTGTCCCAAGTGCCGCGGTCTCGGCGAAGTGATCGAGAAGCCCTGCGACGCCTGCGACGGCGAAGGCCGGGTCGAAAAAACCAGCCGGATCAAAATCAAGATCCCGGCCGGGATCGCCCACGGCTCACGCCTGCGATCCACCCGCAACGGCGAGGCCGGCATCCGCGGCGGGGCCCAGGGCGACCTCTACATCGTCGTCCACATCAAGGAGCACCCGATTTTCCAGCGCGAGGACGACAACCTCTTTTGCGAAGTGCCGATCTCCTTTGCCACCGCAGCGCTCGGCGGTGAGGTGCCAGTCCCGACCTTGGAAGGAAAAGCCAGCCTCAAGGTGCCCGCCGGCACGCAGGGCGGGCAGAGTTTCCGGCTCCGCGGCAAAGGCGTCGTCCACGTCAACGGCCGCGACCGGGGCGATCTCTTCGCCAAGTTGCTCGTGGAAGTGCCGAGCCGGCTGAACGGCGAGCAACGCCAGAAGCTGGAGGAGTTCGCCGCCCTTTGCGGGGAGGACAACACCCCGCTGCACAAGAGCTTCTTCGAGCGGGCGAAGGAATTCTTTCGTTAAGGAAGAAGTCAGAAGGCAGAATTAAGAAGTGCCCTTCAGCACGCTTGCGCGTCCCACTTCTTAATTCTTCCTTCATCCTTCTTCCTTTTCTTCGATGCATCGCTTCCATCTCGCGCCTAACGACTGGCCTGCCGCCACCCTGACCGGTTCCGAGGCGCATCACGCCCGCAGCGTTTTGCGGATGCAGCCCGGCGATCGCGCAGTCCTCTTCGATGGCCAAGGCCGCGAAGCTACCGCCGAGATCGTTTCGCTCGCTTCCGGCGCCGTCCAGTTGCGCGTCCTGCAAGAGACCGTGGGCCCGCCGCTCCGCGCCCGCATCACCCTTGCCCAGGCCATTCCGAAGGGGAAAAACATGGACCTGATCGTGCAGAAAGCGGTCGGGATCGGCGCGGCCGAGATTTATCCCCTCCTCTCCGCGCGCACCGTCGTGCACCTCAACCCCGAGAGCGCAGCCCAGAAACAAGCCAAGTGGCAGACCGTCGCGCTCGAGGCGGCCAAACAATGCGGGCAGAATTGGCTCCCGCACGTCCACCAGCCCCGCTCGCCGGACGAATTCTTCCGCGATGCCGCCACAGGGGCCAATTTCGACCTGCGGCTCATCGGCTCGCTCCAGCCCGGTGCGCAGCACCTGAAAAAGATCCTGGCCGACTACGCCGACGGACACGAAGGCGCGCGACCGGCGCGCGTCCTCATGCTGATCGGCCCGGAAGGCGATTTCACCCCGGCCGAGATCGCGCTCGCCCGCTCCCACGGCTGCGC
>DASXYO010000188.1:0-6884 GCA_036502465.1 Chthoniobacterales bacterium | reverse complement strand
GCCGCCGAGCAACTGTTACCCTCGTTAGTCGAGGCCGCGCGCGCGATCAAAGTCGGGCCGACCGACACCAGCGCACAGCCCGATATGGGACCAGTTATCACCGCGCAACATCGCGACCGAGTCCTGAGCCTGGTCGCGAGCGGCGAGAAAGAAGGCGCCAAAATCATCTGCGATGGCCGGAACTCCCGCATCGCCGATGCGCCTAACGGATTTTTTGTCGGCGCGACGATCGTCGACCAGGTGCGAAACGAGATGACGATCGCGCGCGAGGAAGTCTTCGGCCCGGTCCTGAACGTCATGCGGATGGACGACCTCGATCACGCCATCGCGATGGCGAACAAGTCATCCTACGGCAACGGCACCGCTATTTTCACGAACTCCGGCAAGGCCGCGCGTGAGTTTAAGCATCGCGTTAAGGCCGGGATGGTCGGGATCAACGTCGGCGTGCCCGCGACGATGGCGATGTTCCCTTTCACCGGCTGGGACGATTCTTTCTACGGCGACCTGCACATCCAGGGCAAGGAAGGCGTGCAGTTCTACACTCAGCAAAAAGTGGTCAGCACGCGCTGGTTCGGCGAAGGCGTCGGCGACGTTTGGAAGAAGTAGGATGAGCCTTCTAATCAAGGGCGGCGAAATCGTTACCCCGAGCGAACGCTACGTCGCCGACATCTTCTGCGAGGGCGAAACAATCACCCAAATCGGTCCCGATCTCGACGCGCCTGACGACGCCGAGGTGATCGACGCCACCGGCAAGTATGTCTTCCCCGGCTTCATCGATCCGCACGTCCATATCTACCTGCCGTTCATGGGCACCTTCGCGAAGGACACCCACGAGACAGCCAGTCGCGCGGCTCTGGTTGGCGGTACCACCACTTTCATAGAGATGATCTGCCCGGGCTGCGAGGAGAAACCGCTTCAAGCCTTTGAGACCTGGCTGGGCAAGGCCGACGGCGCGAGCGCCTGTGACTTCAGCTTCCACATGGGGGTGACCCGATACGACGAGGAAGCAGAGCGCGACTTTCGCGAGATCGTTAGGCGCGGAGTGAGCAGCTTTAAGGTCTTCCTGGCCTACAAAGGCGCTCTCGGAGTAACCGACGAGCAACTCTACAAAACCCTCCAGCTCGCTAAGTCGTTAGGCGTGATTACGACCGCGCATTGCGAAAATGCCGACCTCGTCGCGGAGCTGCAAAAGAAGCTTCTCGCCGAGGGCAAGACGGGGCCGGAATGGCATTACTGGAGCCGTCCGCCGGTCGTGGAAGCGGAGGGCGTGCATCATCTCATGACCTTTGCCCAAATGACCGGCGCGCATGTTTACATCGTGCACCTGAGCTGCGGAGAAGCGCTCCGCGAATCGATCCGCGCCGCGGCCCGCGGGGTTCATGTCTGGGTCGAAACGCTGATTCAATTTCTCCTTCTCGATCGCACGGACGCAGAAAAACCAGACTTCGAGGGAGCCAAGGCCGTCATGTCACCGCCGTTGCGCGACAAAAAGAATCAGGAAGTTCTTTGGAATGGCCTGCGCCAGGGTTTCGTCTCGACGCTCGCGACGGATCACGCGCCCTTTGATTTCGAGACCCAAAAAATCATGGGCCGCGATGACTTCACCAAGATCCCGAACGGGATTCCGTCGCTCGAAGACCGGATCAACCTCTACTACACCCACGGGGTAAAGGGGGGACGGATCGATCTCCATCAATTCGTCGCGACGGCGAGCACGAACACCGCGAAAATCTTTGGCCTCTTCCCGCGCAAAGGCACCATCCAGTTGGGCAGCGACGCCGACCTGGTGGTTTACGATCCGAATTACCGCGGCAAGATTTCCGCGAAGACGCACCAGATGAATCTCGACTACAACTCCTTCGAGGGTTTCGAAATCGAGGGCCGCCCGCATGTTGTCACCGTGCGGGGGAAGGTCGCAGCGCGCGATGGCAAATTTATCGGCCAAGCGGGGCGCGGGAAATTCCTCGCCCGCAAGCCCAATCATTTCTGATTTTCGTTGGGCAGCTTATTCGTCCGCGCCGATCGGCGAGCCATCCGGAATGCGCGGCGGCTTTGGAAACTCAAGCGCCTTGGGATCGCGCCGGAATTGCTCGATCTGCGCGCGTAGATACGCGTCCTGCGCAATCTCCGCTGAATCGCTCGAAGAGCCGGATTTCCAGCGACTCGCCAGTTGATCGATCCGCGCCAGGGCATAGGCGCTGACTTGCGGCTCAGTTTCCCGATTGAGCGCCAGTTGCAGGAGATGATTGAGGAACTGCTTCTCGAGCGCGCGTGCGATTTCCTTTTGCGGCTCGGTCTGGCTCCCACCCCGCGCCGCCGTTTGCTCTACCGAATCGAATAGTTCGCCTAACGACAGCCCCTTCGGCGCCTTCGCATTCTGGGCGACGATCCGCGAGAGACGCGCCGGATTGAAAAGCAGATCCAGTTCGGTATCGATCCAGCTTTCGGCTGCGGCCTGAGGGTCGAACACCATTCCAGTGTGCGAATCGAACGACTCTCGATCACGCGGGTAACCCGGCGGCGCGGGCGGAAGCAGCGCGACAAGAGGGGCCGGCATTTCCAGGAAATCCGGCCGCAAAGTCTGCAAGACAGCGGTGAGCGCGGCCCGCTGTTGCTCGGGCGGAAGTGGTTCGTTAGTCACCTCACCATCGCCGCGGGCGGCATAAGTATAATTCACGCCCCCGATCAGCTTGGTCGCTGCCTCCGCCTGGAACCGGTGCATGAGATAGACCGGCACGAGCACCTTTTCGAGTGTTGCCATCGGCGCGCCGGGCGGGATGTTTTTCTCGCCAAGCCGGCTCAAGGCGAGCGCGCGCACTTTCACCAACCGGTTCAACTCCTCTGTCGCCGACGCCCCGTTGTCCCAAAGATGCGCGAACGGATTCGCGCTGCCCGGCGGGCGCGCGTCCGCATCCGTGATATAGCGAAATCCCTTGGAAATGTTTTCCCGCAGGATAGTCGCGAGCCCTTCCGATTCGTTAGTCTGAGCCGGAAAATCCTGGTAACCGTAAAGAATCGTTCGCTTATCCCATTCGCCGATGCCGGTCGCGTAGGCATGGCTCAGGTCGACATTTCCCTTGTCGTCGATCGTGACGAGCGGCGGCGGATAATCCATGACCGAGGCACGATGCTGGGTGCTGGCGGCAAAGTTATGCTGTAACCCGAGGGTGTGACCGACTTCGTGCGCCGCTAGCTGGCGCAAGCGCGCCAGAGAAAGCTCGAGCAGCCGAGGATCAGGCGTCGCGCCATTGGCGTAGGCTTGCACCAGTCCCTGCGCGATCAGATAATCCTGCCGCACGCGGAGCGAGCCTAACGACACATGCCCCTTGATGATCTCGCCCGTGCGCGGATCGATGATCGACAGGCCGTAGGACCAGCCGCGAGTCGAGCGATGGATCCACTCGATCACGTTGTATCGCAGATCCATCGGGTCGGCCCCTTCCGGCAGCTCCTTCACCTGGAAGGCATCCTTGTAGCCGGCGGCCTCGAAAGCCTGGTTCCACCACGACGCACCCTCGATCAATGCCGAGCGGATCGGCTCCGGCGCGCCGCGATCGACGTAATAGACGATTGGCTCGACCGGCTCGCTCATCGCCGCCGTCGGATCCTTCTTGCGCAGTCGATGCCGCGTGATGAAACGCTTGACCAACGAATCCTGGATCGGCGTCGCATAATCAGCGTAGCTCATTGCATAAAAGCCGGAGCGCGGATCAAAAACGCGCGGCTGATACTCGTCGTTAGGCAACTCGACAAAGGAATGATGCTCCCGCACCGTAATTGCGTTCGGGGTCGGCGCGACGGAGCGGATCCAGTCGCCGGTTGGTTCGCCGACGAAGGTCAGCGTCGCCTCAAACTCGGTATTCTTCGGATAGCTTTTCGTTAGGGGCAGATAGATGGCCGAGCGCGAGTCATCGATTTTGTAGGTCCCCTGCTTCTTCGCCTTCAGCTTGTCCGCCACGCCGTGCGCGTCGTTCAGGAGAAAGGGCGTGGCATCCACCAGCACCTTTCCTTTTTCCTCTGCCTCGACCTTGAAACCCCAGAGCACGGATCGGGCAAAAGCCTC
Organism: Chthoniobacterales bacterium; assembly: GCA_036502465.1. GTDB lineage: Bacteria > Verrucomicrobiota > Verrucomicrobiia > Chthoniobacterales > UBA10450 > Palsa-1392. Next base: position 2,821 of record DASXYO010000188.1, on the reverse strand, counting down.
CTCCACCGAGCGTTTTTCGTCGGCATTCTTCGTCACCGCGCGATAAGCGAGGTTCTGCTCGACGAGCAACACCTTCGGTCCGCTGCGCTCAAACTTCACCAGGTGTTCGGGCCGGCTGGTCTCGCTTTCAAGGTCGCCGAATTGCCCGCGGTCGAGCCCGATGTCGTTCGAGCCGACTCCGGCGGCAAGCGAGGCCACGTAAAGAAATTCCGCGTCGAATTTGTCGATCTCGAGCCAGACTTTGCCGGCGCGCGCATCCCAGAAGAGTTTGAAATAACCCGGCATCGCCTGCATCCCGCGCGTCTTCTCGGTGATGCCCGGAAGCGGCTTGTTCTCCTCGTCGTTAGGCTTGTTTTTGGGCGCGGCCCACGCGGTCGAAACGAGAAGCAGAGCGAAAAGGCGAAAGAAGAGGCTGCGCATCTTGCCCGCGAAAATAGCAGGTCGTTTCGCGTCCCGCTCGGCTTAACTTTTTGCGGCCATCGCCATTGCCTTTTCGACGATTCGTCTCGCTGCGCAATAAATGGCCAGCTTTTGCCAAGGAGCGGAAAGCGGCGCGCGGCCGACTGCGCATTTTATTGGCATGGAAACGAAAATCTTCCCGGCGACCGAAAAAACCGACCTGGAGCACCAAGCGGAGATCGCGCAGCGGTTAGCCGCCCATCCTTTCCTCCACGGGCTTTGCGCGCAACATCTGCAGATTCTGGCAGAATGCGCGCTCGTCACGCATTTCGAGAGCGGTCAGGTTATTTTCCGCGCGGGCGAGCCGGCGAATGGTTTCTATTTGCTCGAGAGCGGCCAGGTCGTGCTCGAGGAGCCGCACGCGGGCGGCGAGCCGGTCGTGATCGATGTCGTGGGCGCGGGCGAGCCGTTAGGCTGGTCCTGGCTTTTCCCACCCTATCTCTGGCAACTTAATGCCCGTGCCACCCAGCCCTGTCGCGCCCTTTGTCTGCCGGGAATTCTTCTACGGCAGCATCGGGACGACGACTTGTTTCTGAGCCACGAACTTTTCAAGCGCACCTGCGAAGTCATGGTCCGGCGCCTGCAGGCGGCCCGGCGCCGTCTGGGCAATGAAAAGAAGTCGAACCGCCTCGGCGAAGGCTCTCTTGCTTAACCATGAAATTCTTCGTCACCAGGAATGCGCAGCGTTACGGCCCCTATTCACTCGAGGAATTACGCCGGGAAGTCCTCGCCAACTTCTTTCGTCCCGACCATTTCGCCTCGACCGATGAAGGGCGCACGTGGCGGCAGATCCACACTCTGCCTGGCATCGGACCGCTCGATTTCGCGGTCGAGGTTCAACCCGCGGAGAACCTTCTGCTTATCCGCTACCGCGGCCACGTGCGGGCATCGGTGGTCGCGCAGTGCGCACGCGAAGTTGAAAAAGCGCTCTCCCGGTTAACTCCCGGATTCATGCTCCTGGTCGATTTCACCGATCTTGAAGCGATGGACCTGGACTGCGCACCGCCGCTGGAAAAGATCATGCAACTTTGCAACGACCACGGCATCCAGGCGGTTGTGCGAGTCATTCCAGATCCGCGCTGCGATATCGGCCTGCGTATCATGTCATATTTCCATTACGGACCGGAGGTTTTCATCGCGACCTGCCACACTCTGGACGAGGCACGAGAAACCCTGGCGCGCGTGTCTTGCCGCGTCCTCCAACCCTCCGGTGGATCTTCTCCATCCGACTCCGAATGAAAATGGGAAGCGATCACGTTTTTACCCTCGGGATCGAGGAAGAATTCCAGATCATCGATCCGGAGACGCGCGAATTGCGTTCCCACATCCAGCAGATTCTCGACGACGGAAAGATGACGCTAAAAGAGCAGGTCAAACCCGAGATGCACCAATCTGTCGTCGAGCTCGGGACCGAGATTTGCCGCGACGCACAGTGCGCCCGCCGACAAGTGACCGAGTTACGGCACGAACTGGCCACGCTCGCCGCCCGGCGCGGTCTGGTCATCGCTTCCGCCGGCACCCATCCTTTTTCGCATTGGATGAACCAGCTCATCACGGCGGGCGATCGCTACGCGACGATCGTGAAAGATCTGCAACAAATTGCGCGGGCCAATCTCATCTTCGGTTTGCACGTGCATGTCGGCATCCCCGATCGCGAGGAAGCGATCCAGTTGATGAACCAGGCGCGCTACTTTTTGCCGCATATTTACGCCCTATCGGTCAACTCCCCTTTCTGGCTCGGCGAGAACACCGGGTTCAAGGCCTATCGCCATAATATTTTCGAGCGGTTCCCGCGCACCGGCATTCCCGATCCCTTCGAGAGCCTTTCCGAATACGAGGATTATCTGAAGCTCCTGGTCGACACCAACTGCATCGATAACGGGAAGAAAATCTGGTGGGACATCCGGCTTCATCCTTTCTTCGACACGCTGGAGTTTCGCATTTGCGACGCCCAATCGCGGGTCGACGACACGATCGCGCTCGCCGCAGTCATCCAGGCGGTGGTCTTGAAATTGCACAAGCTGCTCCGGCAAAACACTTCCTTCCGCATTTATCGGAGGCGGGTGCTCGAGGAAAATCGCTGGCGCGCCTCGCGCTATGGGCTGGATGGGAAACTGATCGATTTCGGTCGGGGCTGCGAAGTGGAGACACGCAGTTTGATTCATGAAATTCTGGAATTCATCGCGCGGGAAGTGCGCGAGCTCGGGACGGAACCGGAGATGGCGCACATCGAACGGATCATGCGCGAAGGCACGGGGGCGGACCGGCAGTTGGCCGCTTACGAGACCAGGCACGAACTCAAGGATGTGGTGGATCATATCGTGGTCGAAACCTGCGAAGGCCTGAACCACGTCCCCGCACC
>DASXYO010000187.1:0-4443 GCA_036502465.1 Chthoniobacterales bacterium | reverse complement strand
CAGTAGGAACAATACGAAATACGTTACTTTCCTCAGATTCTCCGGTGATTTGTTCTCAATGCTTTTCGGCAAACTCGCACGCATCCCGTTAGTCGGTTTCATCCTGCTCTTCGGGCATATCGCTTACTCGAACGACTTCTATTGGGTGACTAATCCAGTCGATAACAACTGGTTTAACCCGGCGAACTGGTCCCCCGCGGCGGTGCCGGGGATTTTCGATACGGCGCACTTCGGAGCGTCAACGATCACCGACATCGACCTCACCCAATCGGGCGCTGGTGGTTATCTTATTTTCGATCCGGGAGCTGAGAGTTTTACGGTCACAGCCTTGTCGGGAGCAGCGTTCGAAATCTTTGCTAACATTGAAAATAATTCGAGCGTTGGACAAGAATTTGTCTCGCTCAGCGGGGATAACGGCCCGGGAAGCTTCACTTTCGACAGTTCCTTTGTCGACCGCCTGACGATCAGTGGAGAGGTGACCTTCACGCAGCACGGTCAGGCGACCGAGGGATCTCCCCCCTCTGCCGCCTTTCGTATGTCACGCGCGGGAGACGCGACGTTTCACAACTTGGGAGCGACAGTCACCGGCGGAGTCGGAGGGCGAACCGATTTCTTTTATACGGCTTCGTCAGCTGAACAAAGCACGATCATCAACGACGGAGGGACGGCTCCGGGAGCCGGAGGCGGCGCGACTCAGTTTGTCCTCGGTGCACCAACGGCGGGCACGGCCACGCTGATCGCCAACGGTGGCAGCAACGGCGGGGACGGGGGTTCTTTTACCTTCCATGACGGCTCAAGCGGCGGGACGGGGCGGGTGGAGCTTTTCGGCAACGGCTATCTCGACCTGAGCGACCATCAGCCGGCAAGCCTGCGGATTGGCTCCTTGGAAGGCGACGGGATCGTTTACCTCGGCAGCGGAACCCTCATCGTCGGCGCAAGCTCACTGAGCACGACCTTTAGCGGGCTGCTCCAACCCGGGACGCCGAGCGGCGGAAGCGGGACGGGAGCACTATCGAAGATCGGCAATGGCACGCTCACCTTGAGCGGGGCGAGCCTTTACACGGCCGGCACGACTATAAGTGCGGGCAGCTTAGTCGTCTCCAACACTGCCGGTTCGGCTACCGGCCCTGGTGCGGTCAGTGTCACTGCCGGAACGCTTGGTGGAAGTGGAATCATCGCCGGCGCGGTAACTGTTGGGACCGGGAGCGGCACAGGCGCTTTCCTGGCCCCGGCGCATGGCGGCAAGAAGCAACTAACTCTCACGATCCAGGGCAGCGTGACCTTTAACGCCGACGCGACCTACACCTACACGTTCAAGGCGAAGGGAAGAAAATCGAAGATCGACAAGGTGATTGCCAACGGGGTGACGATCAACAGCGGGGCGAAGGTGAACCTGAGTGGAACCACCCAGGGGCCACTGACGCCAGGGGCAACTCTCACCTTGATCAAGAACACTGCGGCGACGCCGATTGTTGGCACCTTCAGCAACCTGCCTGACGGCGGGATCGTGACGGTGAACGGGAACAATTTCCAAGTCAGCTACGCAGGCGGCGACGGCAACGATCTCACCCTCACCGTGGTGCCGTAGTTGTAGCCGGGATCGGTAGGGCGAGACTCCGTCGAGTCGATGGGAAGGGGGTCTTCTCGAAGCCCTGCTTGTTTCCCGGCTCGACGGAGTCTCGCCCTACCGATCCCGGGCCCCTGGCGGCGGCTTCGCCCAAAGAACCGGGATCACCGATCCCGGCTACAACTCGCGCACGAAAGGATTCCCGCGACGCTCGGCGCCGATGGTGGTGGCGGGGCCGTGGCCGGATAGGACGGTGACGTTATCGCCCAGCGGATAAAGTTTTTCCCGAATGCCGGCGAAGAGCAGGTCGCCGTCGCCCCCGGGCAGGTCCCAGCGGCCGACCCCGCCGGCGAAGAGGACGTCGCCGCCGATGAGCAACTCGTTCGCGCGAGAGAAAAAACAGAGGCTGCCGGGGCAATGGCCGGGCACTTCGAGGATCTCGAAGTTCATCCCGAGAAAATCGCGCGATGGGGTCGCCTCGATCAGGAGGTCGGGCTCGACTGGCTCGATCTCGAAGCCGAAGCCGTAGTCGCGAAAGAAATTTGCGTCGGAAATCATCGGGGCGCTCTCGGGATGCACGCCGACGGGGCAACCGAAGCGCTTTTTGATCCGGGCGACGTCCTGGATGTGATCGATGTGGCCGTGGGTGAGAAGGAGGAGGCGCAACTGGATTCCCTGCTGCACGAGCCAGTCGCAGGTGCCGTCGGGGGCGTCGAAAAGGATCCAGCCCTCCGGGGCCTCGATGGCGTAGCAATTGGTCTCAAAAATTCCGCCGGTAAAACTCTGGTATTTCATGGTCGTCTCTCCCTGCGCCGGGCGCGGAAACCGGAAAGTAACACGCCGCTTGCCCGCGGGAACGGAAATTGCATCCCTTCGGCCTGCCGCGACCGAATCTAAATTTGAATCTTCACCGCCGAGCGCTGTCTCACTCTTCACCTTTAGGTTCTGTGGTCTGCTCGCTCACCTTGCTTTAGAAACGTTTTCTGCGAGCTTTTTTTTCCGAATTTATGAAAATTTTCCATCGTGGATCTGTCGCGCTACTGCCTGGTTTACTGGTCGTCGCGCTGGGGGTGCAACCGGTCCTGGCGAAGTCGGATTCCGAGCAAATCGGCCTCTCGGTCGGGCGCTTGCTGGAGGAGGGCCATTACACCCATCACCCGTTGGATGACGCGATTTCGAAGAAGCTCCTCACCGGTTACCTGGAGATTCTCGATTTCAGCCATCTCTTTTTTACCCAGAAGGACATCGACGCTTTCACGGCGAAATACGCGACGACGCTGGATGACGACATCCTGCTCGGGAACCTGAAGCCGGCCCACGAAATCTTCGCTGTCTTCCAGAAGCGGGTGGAGGATCGGGTGAAGAAAATCAAGGAGCTGGTCAAGCAGCCGATGGATTTTAAGACGAACGACACCGTTCTCATGAATCGGCAGAAAGCGCCCTGGCCGAAAGACGAGGCGGAGGCGGACCAGCTTTGGCACGACCGGATCGCCAACGAGCTGCTCCAGGAAAAATTGAGCGACCACCCGATCGAGCCGGGACCGAAACTGGTCGAACGCCGTTACGACCGGATGCTGCGCAACATCCACGAGGAAGATAGTGAAGAGCAGGTGAAGCTTTACCTCGACGCGCTCGCGCAGTCTTACGATCCGCACTCGGAATACCTGAGCGCTTCGGATTTGAAGAATTTCAGCATCAATATGGGTCTCTCGCTGGTGGGCATCGGCGCGATGCTCCGCAGCGAAGACGGCTACGCCAAGATCGAGAGCCTCGTGGCCGGCGGCCCGGCGCAGGTCAGCGGTCGAGTGAAGGTCGGTGACCGAATCAGCGCCGTCGCCCAAGGCTCGAAGGATTTCGTGGATGTCCGCGATATGCGCCTCGACAAGGTGGTCGACCAGATTCGCGGGAAAAAAGGGACCAAGGTGCGTCTCCTCATTATCCCGGCAAGCTCAACCGATCCGTCCCAACGGAAGACGATCGAGCTGGTGCGCGATGAGATTAAATTGAAGGACCAGGAAGCCCGCGCCGACATCATCATCAAGAAGGATCGCGACGGAAACCCGGTAAAACTCGGGTGGATCACGCTGCCGTCGTTTTACGCGGACATGGATTCCCACCAAAAGAGCACGACCAAAGATGTGCTCGCGCTGCTCAAGCGGTTAAAGAAGGAAAAGATCGCCGGCCTCGTGGTCGACCTGCGCCGCAATGGCGGAGGCTCGCTCGAGGAGGCGATTTCGCTCACCGGGCTCTTCTTTAAGTCCGGACCCGTGGTGCAAACGAAGGGCGCCAATGAGCGGGTCGTCATCTCGACCGATCCTGATCCGGGAATCGCCTACGACGGCCCGCTGGTTGTCCTAACGAGCCGGCAAAGCGCCTCGGCGAGCGAGATTTTCGCGGCTGCGCTGCAGGATTACGGCCGGGCCGTGATCGTGGGCGACCACAGCACCTTTGGCAAAGGCACCGTCCAGACCATTCTCGAAATCGGGCGGTTCACCTCGCTCCTCGGAACCCGTTCGGCGGACGACGGCGCGCTCAAGTTGACGATCCAGAAATTCTACCGCGTCGCCGGCGGTTCGACCCAACTCCACGGCGTCACCTCCGACATTGTGCTCCCGACTCTGACCGATCTGCCCGAATTCGGTGAAGGTGCGCTCAAAAACGCGCTCCCCTACGATGAGGTGCCGCCCGCGAAATACACCAAGTGGTCGGATACCCACTCGCTCTTCATCGATGAGTTGAAGGCTCGTTCCGCCGCCCGCGTCGCGGCCGATCCGGAATTCCACTACGTATTGGAAGACCTCGAGCGGCTGCGCAAAAAGCTCGATGACAATCGCATCTCGCTCAACGAAGATATCCGCCGCCACGAAGTGGATGAG
>DASXYO010000186.1:0-25303 GCA_036502465.1 Chthoniobacterales bacterium | reverse complement strand
GTCACGCCTTTGCCGAGCGCTTCTCCCGCCGGCACCCAACCCCAGACGACAAATACGGTCGCCCCGAGCCCGTCTCCGCGCGGATAGAACCGTTAGGCCGTTACCGGTGGAGAGGACTTTTCCACTTGGGCCGTGTCGGCGCCGAGGTATTTTACTCCCAGCAGCCACAACACACCGGAGACAAGCATCATGCTGGAGATGAGAAAGAATCCAGTATTCATGTTCGTGTGTCCGGAGATGTAGCCAATCGTCGGAAACGCCAGCGCATCGCCGAGCGCGTGGATGACTAGAATGTTTAAGGCGAAGGCCGTCGCCCGCACTCCCGGGAGAGTCACGTTGGCCAGCGCGGTATTGGAAGGACCGGTATTGAGGAAGGCAAAGAAGATGGCGCCAAAGAGAAAACCCCACGCTGCGGGGAAGGGAGTGTAGAGCATGCCGACAAACAAGGGTGCCGCGATCAGCATCCCGATTCCGGAAACGGAAAAATAGGAACCAGGATGGCGCGGCCGGAGCCAGTCCGCGACGACCCCGCCCACGAGAGTCGAGAGCAATCCAGCGACCGCGGTGATGAGCCCGAAAATTGCGGTCGATGATGGCGGCAGACCACGGAAACGCAGATAGGCGGCAATCCAAAACGCGAGTCCGCCGATCGCAAACGTCATCGCGGTCTGCGCGAAGCAATTGATGACATAAGAGCGGTTGCGAAAAAGCGCCAGGTAATCATCCCGGGTCGGTTTCGCCTGTTGTTGTCGATCCGCGCCGCGGCCGCGCGGGTCGCGTTGAGTGAAGCAGAGCAGGCCGAGCAGCATGCCGGGCGGAGTGACGAGATAAAACGCCCAGCGCCATCCGAGATGCGCGTTGATCAAGCTGCCGAGCACATAACCGAGCGCGCCGCCGACCGGGATGGCCGCGAAGAAAACCGAGAGGACGCGACCGCGCACCGAGAGAGGGAAAAGATCCGCCAAGATCGTGGGCGCGGCGGGACCGTAACCGCCTTCACCGATTCCGACCAGGATGCGGGTGAACATGAGAATGCTGAAAGTGGCCGCGAGACCCGAGGCACCGCTGGCCAGACTCCAGAGGATAACCGCCGTCCCGACGATGACCCAGCGCGAGAAGCGGTCGGAGAGCCAGCCGAGCGCCGGCGCCGACAGCATGTAGGTGACAAAAAACGCTGTGCCTAACAATCCGCTGACCGCCATTGCGTTCGGATCGTTAGGCTGGAAAAAAGCCGCGCGGATCTCCGGCTCGACCGCCGCCAGGACATAGCGATCGATGTAATTGAAGAGGTTGATTCCGAGGAGCAGGGCGAGAGCGGTGAGCGCGCCGGGCTTGAGCTGAGATCGAGTCATCATCGAATTGCCGATTGCAGTGGGAGGCGCGCAGATTGTAAATCATAAAAGGATGCCGCCAATTTCTGCCGCCGAGCGCACCTTGCGTTTCTTGGGGATGCCGCTCGTGCGGACGATTTATCGCGTCACGCCGATTGGCTTGGACCGCCTGCCGAAAGGTGGATTCCTGCTTTTGCCTAACCACATCACGTGGGTGGACGCGCTCATTCTCCTCGTCGCCTGCCCGCGGCCGATTCGTTTCATCATCGACCAGGGATATTATGAAAACCGAATCCTGCATCCGATCCTGCGCGCGGCCGGCTGCATCCCGATCACTTCCCGGCGGGCGAAAGACGCCATGCGGTTGGCGGCGGAAAAGATTCGCGAGGGCGAAATCGTCTGTCTTTTCCCGGAAGGCGAGCTCTCGCGTTCCGGAACGCTGCTACGATTGCGGCGCGGCTACGAGTTGATCGCGCGTCACGCGGATGGTCCGGTCGTGCCGGTCTGGCTCGACCAGCTTTGGGGCTCCATTTTTTCCTTCCAAGGCCGACGCTTTTTTACGAAATGGCCGAGGCACTTTCCCTATCCGGCGACCGTCCAGTTTGGAAACCCGCTCGCGCCTAACGACGCCGATATCGCGACGGTGCGCGAGGAATTACTCAAGCTGGGGGAAAGCTGCTATAGCCGACGTCAGGGCCTAAGCGGACATCTTGGAAATGCGGCAGTGCGCGGCCTCGCCCGCCATCCGTTTCGGACGGCGGTGATCGATGGAATGGATCAGAGCGAACTAAGCCGAGGGAAATTGCTCGGCGCGGCCGCGGCGCTGAGTCGCCATCTACGCCAGAATTTCGCCGACAAGCGAATTGGAATTGTGCTCCCGGCGAGCAAGGGAGCGGTCGTCGCCAACCTTGCGGTGGTGCTCGCGGGCAAGGTGCCAGTCGGTTTGAACTTCACGAGCGGCCGCTCCGCGCTGGCGCGGGCGCAGGAGATTGCGGGCTTGAAGGTGGCAATCTCGGCCAATGCCTTTACCAAACGCCTAACGGATTTTCCCTGGCCGGAGAATGTTGTGCAACTCGATGAACTGCTGCCGCAGTTGAAGGCGAAGATTTTTCTCTGGTGGATGGCGGCCGTTATTTTGCCCGGCAGGTTGCTCGTCAGGCTGCTCGGAATTCCGCGGGAAGGGGATCACAACGAGGCGGTGCTTCTCTTCACCAGCGGGAGCTCGGGTGATCCGAAGGGTGTCATTCTTAGTCATCGCAACCTGATTGGGAACGTCTCGCAGTTTCGGGTCATGCTCGATGCCACCCGGGAAGACCTGGTCCTGGCGTCGTTGCCCTTTTTTCACAGCTTCGGTTGCACGGTGACGCTTTGGTTTCCGCTCATCGAAGGGGTGCGGATCATCACCTATCCGAATCCTCTGGAGACGGCGAAGTGCGCGGAACAGATCGAGCGTCATCGGGTCACGATTATGCTGGCGGCGCCGACGTTCCTCCGCGGCTATCTGCGCAAGGCGGAGCCGCAGCAAATGAAGAGCGTTCGGCTGACGATCACCGGGGCGGAGAAATTACCGCGCAGCCTGGCCGACGCGTTTGCCGAGCGTTTCGGTAAACCGGTTTTTGAAGGCTACGGACTGACCGAGACTTCGCCGGTCGTGAGCGTGAACCTGCCGGAGCCAGAGCCGGCCAGTCCGGGCGACGCGGTGCAACCTTCGGAGCGGCCGGGCTCGGTCGGAAAAATGGCGCCGGGGATCGCCGCGGAAATTCGGGATCCGGAATCCGGGGAGAAACTTTCGCTTCATGACACCGGGATGCTCTGGCTGCGAGGCCCGAATATTTTCGAAGGCTACCTGCACGATCCTGCCCGGACGGCGGAAGTCTTGCAGGACGGCTGGCTAAAGACCGGTGATCTGGGGCGTTTCGACGAGGATGGCTTCCTTTTCATCGAGGGGCGGCTCTCTCGTTTTTCCAAGATCGGGGGCGAGATGGTGCCGCACGAGACGGTCGAACAGAATATCCTCCTCGCCCTCAAGCTGGGCCACGAGGGCGAACGCACATTGGCTGTGACCTCAATGGTCGACGCGCAGAAAGGGGAGGCGCTTGTGCTGCTGAGCACGATCGAGATCGACCAGGCGCAGCTGCGCGCCCGATTGCAGGAAGCCGGCGTGCCAAATCTTTGGATCCCAAAATGCATCCAGCGAGTGGAACAAATCCCAGTGCTCGCGACCGGGAAGCTGGATCTCCGGCGGTGCAGCGAGATCGCCGCCAAGGGAGTGGACTAACGGACCGAGCTTCGCCTAACGAGAAGTCGACGGCGTCACCTGGCAGGTTCCGACGAAGGATCCTGGATGGTGATTCAAGAAATGAGTGATGCGGCCCTCGCGAATCGTCCGCACACGCCCGTTGTCGCAAACCTGAATAAGCGATTCCGTCGGATTAAACCCGCCACCACCGCCGCCGAAGAAGGGCGGTGTGGTCGGAGCGCCAAATCCCGGGCCTTCCTCCGGGATGTCTTCGAGGACACTCTTGTCATCGAGCATTTCCTTCCCATCCAAGACTTGTTTGCCGTCATTCCGGGTATTTTCAGTGTGAGTCTGAACGGAGTCCGAACATTCCGGCGCAGTCGCGATGGCGGCGTCGTCGATCTGCGCGGCGGCCTGGGGCCAGCCGACGATCGCAGCGGCGACAATCGCGCCGGTCAAATCGCAATCAACCTTTTCCCCGCGAACGCAGCGTAGCGCCGTGGCGACGATCTCGGCGGCGTATTCGTGATGATCGCTGACAGCTGCTTTGGTGATCGCGGCGGCGGAATCACGGTGCGTTTTAACCGCGGCGCAGACAGCCGTGAGAAATTGAGGTTTGCCGGCGGTTTTCACCATCACTCCGGGCGGCAGACCGGCCTCGATCATTTCGGATGCCGACATGAGCTTGGCATTCGCGACTGGCATCGTTGCGACCCAGAGGCCGCTCGCGAGGCCCAGTCCGAGAGCGAGGGTAAAGCCCGTCTGGACGAGGCGTGTCGTGAACCGCGAGCCAATGAGAGAGGAGATCATAATATGGTTAGGCGCGCTCTTGTATGAATGATTCGCCGACGGAGGTCAAGCGCAGAGATCGATCGTCTCCTCAGGCGTCGACATAGTCCGGGACCAGATCGGACTCGCGCGACATGTCCGGCTCGAATTCACCAGCGCCTTCGTGCGCGCGTCCCTCGTCATGAGTGCGCGCGATGAGAACATAAAGGGACGGCACGATGAAAAGAGTGAAAAGCGTGCCAATCGTCATCCCACCGACAAGCACGAGACCGATCGAGTTTCGAGCCTTGGCCCCGGCACCGGTGACGAAGACGAGTGGCATATGACCGGCGACGGTCGCGATCGTGGTCATCAGGACCGGACGCAACCGAATGCGGGCCGCCTGCGAGACGGCTTCGATCTTATTGCGGCCTTCGATTTGCAGCTTGTTCGCGAACTCGACGATCAGGATGGCATTTTTCGCGATCAACCCGACGAGCGTAACGAGGCCGACTTGCGAGTAGATGTTGAAGGACGTCGTAAACGCGTTCGTAAAAAACTTCATGTTCGGGTTTGGCAACTTGAGGAACATGAAAATCATCGCGCCGAAAAGCGCGAGCGGGACGGAGCCCAGGAGGATGATGAGCGGATCGCGGAAGCTGTTAAACTGCGCGGCGAGAACGAGGAAAATGAGGACGACCGCGAGCCCGAAGGCGGGTAGGAATTTGTCCCCTTCGACGCGGAGCTGGCGCGATTCGCCGGTGTAATCGATCGAGTAGCCCGCAGGCAAAATCTTCGCCGCCTCGTCCTCGAGCAACTTGAGAGCCCGGTCGAGCGGCAGACCCGAGACGCCGCTGATGGTGACGGCGTTGAGTTGTTTAAAGCGGTTCAAGGTTCGCGGTACAGTCTTCTCCTTGATCGTGGCGACGGTGCTGAGCGGGATCAGTTTGTTGTCCGGACCGGTGACGTAAATGTCCTTGAGCTGGTCGGGGTTCAAGCGATCGATCCGTTGCACCTGCGGAATCACTTTGTAACTGCGGCCGGCAATATTGAAGCGATTAACAAAATTGCCGCCGAACATGGCGGAGATGTCGGCGCCGATATCGGTCAGGTTCAAGCCAAGCGCGGCGACTTTGTCGTGATCGATCGCGAGTTCGGCCTGCGGCTGATCGATCTTGGTATCGATGATGGGCGGAAAAAAGAAAGCGCCGCTGGCCATGGCTTTGGCTTGCAGTTGTTTCGCAAACTCGACCATGCGTTCCGGTTCCTCGGTCGAAAGAAGAACGAGCTCGACCGGGAATTGGCCGCCGCCAGGCAGGGCAGGGGGCATCACCGGAAACATCTCGATCCCCGGAATGGTGCCGAGTTTCTGCTGCACCTGCGGGAGCAGCTGGAAGGCCGTCTCCTTCCGCTGATCCCACGGCTTGAGGACCATGCCGCCGAAGCCGCTGCTCGGGAAGGTGAGCTGGAACGTGAAATCCGTTTGCGGGAAGCTCTTGAACACCTTGCCGGCGGCATCGGCGAAGCCCGCGGTCTGCTCGATTGTCGCGTTAGCCGACGCATTGACGATGCCGAAGATAACGCCCTGGTCTTCCGTCGGCGCGAGCTCCTTGGAAGCGAACTTTGGCAGGAGGAAGAACATGATCGCGGCGATCATCGTTAGGCCGATCCAGGCGGTGTAAACCGCGGGCCGCATCCGGAGAGTGGCGTCGAGCCGACGGCCATACCAGTCGCGCAGGCGATCGAAGAGATGGTTAACGCGGGCGGAAAAGCCCCGCTCGGCGTCGCCCGCGCGAAGAAATGTCGCGGTCATGACCGGCGAAAGAGTGAGCGCGACCACGCCGGAGATCGCGACCGCGCCGGCCAGGGTGAAGGCAAACTCGCGGAAGAGCGTGCCGGTCAGGCCGCCTTGAATGCCGACCGGAATATAGACCGCGGCCAGTGTGATCGTCATCGCGATGATCGGGCCAATCAGTTCGCGAGCGCCGAGGAGGGCGGCGTTCACCGGAGTCAGGCCTTCGCGCAAATGTCGCTCGACATTTTCCACCACCACGATGGCGTCATCGACGACCAGACCAACCGAGAGCACGACGGCGAGGAGAGTGAGGAGGTTGATCGTAAACCCAAAAACCTGCATGAGGAAAACCGCGCCGATAAGTGAGATAGGGATCGCGACGATCGGGATGATGGTCGAGCGCCACGAGCCAAGGAAAAGAAAGATGACAACGCAGACGATGAGGAGCGTTTCGCTGAGAGTGCGGTAAACGTCTTTGATCGCGGTGTTGATATATTCCGTCCCGTCGTAGGCAATGCGTCCCTGCATTCCCGTCGGCAGATCCTTCACGATCGATTCCATCTCGGTCCTGACTCGCTTGATGACGTCGATCGAGTTGGCGTTTGGGAGAACGAAGATGCCCATGAAAACGGCGCGCTGACCCGAGAAGCGAACCTCGGAATTATAATCTTCGGCCCCGAGCACAACGTCCGCAATATCGCCCAGCCTAACGAGTGTCCCATTTTCCTCGCGCACGACCAGGTTCTTGAAATCGTCCACCGTGTGGAGGTCGGTATTGGCGGTCAGGTCGACCTGGACAAGCGCGCCCTTGGTCGAGCCGAGGGCGGCAAGATAATTGTTGTTCGCCAGCGCCTTGCGCACCTGCGCGGGGCTAACGTTGAGCGCCGCCATCCGGTCAGGCTTGAGCCAGATACGCATGGCAAAGGTGCGGCCGCCAAGAATCTCGGCGCGTTGCACGCCCTTGATCGCAGTCAGGCGCGGCTGGACGATGCGACTCAGGTAATCCGTGATCTCGTTCGCCTGCAGGATGTCGGAGGTGAAGCTGAGATACGCGGAGGCAAACTGCGAGTCGGCCGGGACGATGTTGATGACCGGGATCTCGGCTTCGGGCGGGAGATCGCCGCGCACTTGGTTGACCTTCGAGCTAATCTCGGAGAGCGCCTTATTCGAGTCGTAATTCAGGCGCAGCCGCGCGGTGATCGTCGAGACGCCCTGCGCGCTGGTGGATTGCAGGTAATCGATCCCGTCCGCCGCCGCGATGGAACGCTCGAGCGGGGTGGTGATGAAACCGCGAACGAGTTCCGCGCTCGCCCCGACGTAAACCGTTGTGACGGTCACCGACGCGATGTCGCTCTTCGGATACTGGCGCACGTTGAGCGAAGAAATCGCCTGCACACCGGCGATGACGATGATCAGGCTAACGACCAGTGCGAGGACTGGTCGCCGGATAAACAGGTCGGTGAAATTGTTCATCTCAGGTGTGCGGAAAAGGCGAACGCGCTCAGGTATTTGGCGGCGTGGGGTTCAGCTGATCTTTGGGGGCGAGCGTATTGTCCACAGTCACATTCATGCCGTTGCGCATCTTGAAGACCCCCGTGCTCACGACCTCTTCGCCTTCTTTCAAACCCTCGGTCACGGCCACGAAATCGCCGCGTGTTTCACCGGTGCGAATGAATTGCTGACGCGCGATGAGTTCAGTTTTTCCCGTCTTCTCATTCTTTTTGGATTCAATTACGTAGGCCGAATTGCCGTAAGGCGCGTACGCGACCGCGGTCGTTGGAACAAAAAGCGTGGGCTTGATCTCAGGCAGCTCCACTTCGACTCGCGCGAACATCCCCGAGCGCAAAGCGTGGTCGCCGTTATCAATCGTCGCCTGGAGGGAGACGGCGCGTGTGGCAGGATCAATCGCGGAGTTGATCGCGCTCAGGGTGCCGGTGAACTCGCGTCCTTGAATCGCGTCGGTCGTCATCTTGACCGGCAGACCCACTTTCACTTTTCCGAGGTCCTGTTGCGGAAGCGAGAAGTCGACGAAGACTTTGTCCAGGGCTTGCAGGGTCACGAGCTTCTGTCCGGCCGGGACCATTTGCCCGGGATTCACTTCGCGGATGCCGGCGATGCCGTCGAAAGGCGCGCGAATCTCCTTCTTGTCGATGATCGACTGCATGTTCTCGACTGCGGCTTTGGCCTGCGAGTACTTCGAGGCGGCGGCGTCAAACTCGGCTTTGGAAATGACGTTGCGCTTCGCCAGATTCTGCGCGCGTTCGTATTCCGATTTCATTAATTCGAAATCGGCTTGTGCGGAACGGAGCTGCGCCTGTTCGGCTGATGAATCGAGTTTCACCAGTAGATCGCCCTTCTTCACTGGACGTCCGGATTCGAAGCCGATTTCCGCCACCATTCCCGGCAGTTCCGCGCTGATCGTCGCGCCTTGCACCGGCGTGATCGATCCGATGGCGGACAAAGTCGGCGCCCAGTCGGCTTTCTTTACTTTCGCGCTCGTCACTGTAGTCGGCGGCGGGACCATTGATTTGCCGGCCGAAATCATGGCAACGATCTGCAAGGCCTTCGTTCCAAAAATCAGGACGAAGATCAAGAAAAGACCGGCGATGACGAGGAAAATTGGTCCCTTCTTCGATTTGCGCTTTTTCGGCGCGGACGAGGGTGAGGATGGCCCGACGTTTTGGCGGACCGGTGATTTAGATATGGCCGTTTGCATGGGAATTCTGACTGAAAAGGAGCCGCCAAAGGGTGCGGGCGACATCTATTTGACGTTCTCGTTGTCGCGTAGCGGACGTATTTGAAGCACGAAAAACGGTTCGCATCATCGTGCCATCGTTCACCGCAAAGATCATCTCGGCAATTTGATGGGGATCAAGCCAGGGAGCCAGTCGGCGGCCTTCGGGCGAACGCGCGATCAAATCTGCTACCCCGTCCGCCTTGCTCTTGACCACGTTGCGCAGGATTTTTGCGACTCGCGGATTGCGACTCGCCTCGGCAAAAAGATCAACCACAAAGGCGGAAATGATCTGCGGCGATCGTTGTTCGCCGCAATGAGAAGTGAAGAGAATTTCCATCGCCTCGAGCAGCGTCGGCGCCTGTTTCGCTCGCTCGAGCAGGTCGGCAATGTGCTTCTTGTGTTCGGTCGCGATCGCGGCAATCACTTCCTCCTTGTTTTTGAAGTAGCGATAAATCAATCCGACGCTGATCCCGGCTTCGGCGCTGATGTCGTGCATGCTGGCCTGGTGAAAGCCGCGCTTGGCAAAGCAAAGCATGGCTGCTTCCAGGATTTGTTCGCGGCGATCGAGCACCGCGCCGTTGCACTTCGTGGCCATGGAGCGGGAACAATGAATGAACGTTCATTCATTGTCAAACGGTCGCACTCGCGAGCCGCTGACAAGCGATTTCCGGGGGGTGAACCGAAGAGGGCGGGGGAGTGCCAGAGGGGAGAGTTGAACTCCCGACCAAGGGCTTATGAGTCCCCTGCTCTACCACTGAGCTACCCTGGCGACGCGAGTCGCTATTGTTGAATGGCGCGGAGACCGTGTCAACGGACGTGGCTCATCGCGCGCGATCGGCCAGGTAGGCGCGCAGTTCGTCCTCCGTCCCGTGCATGGCGATCATGAAACAAACTCCATCGTGCTCCTGGACTGCCCCGGCCCAATTCTCGCCTTCCACGTAGCCCCAGGTCGGCCGGGTTTCGGGTTTTGGAGTGGACTGGCCGGACGATTTATCCGCCGGGTAAAGAAAGAACTGCACCCCTCGATCTGCCAGCACGACCTGCGCGACGCGATGCCCATCCTCGTCGTCGAAAACGCGCACCGCGCGCGCCCGCAAATCGGCGAATTGCATTGGCACGTCGTAGTGCTCGAGCTGCGATTTCATGAAAAAATAATCGCCGAGATTGATCGCGTCGGTGTTGAGCGATTCGAAACTGTAGCGCCGCGTCGCGTTGGCGAAAACGAGCAGTCGCTTGGCCGTTTCGGAGCCGGGAAATTCGTGCAGTCGTTCGACGAAAAAAAAGACGCCGATCCCGGTCATGACCAGAACGGCGAGCACCGTGGCAAGAATCGCGGGGTGCCGCGCGGTCTTCTTCCAACTGCGCTTTTCTCCCCGGATGAGATTGGCATTTACAAACCACTCGGCTGCCTCCTGCGGGATCTGGATGCGTCCGACCAAGCCAGCCAGAGCCTGGTCGAATTGCTGCTGGGCGGTGAGGCTGGCCGCGGTCTCGGGAATGGTGCGCGCGATCTCCAGGGCTGAGCGCATCGCGCGATCGCTTGGTGGCTCATCGCTGATCGGCGCGCACTCGATGAGGGCGCGTTTGCGGCGCGAAAGCCAGCGCTTCATGGCGCCTCCGTCACGCGATTGAGCCAGGCCTGGAACTGGGATCGCCCATGGGAGATGAGGCTCGCCAATTCCTGCATTTTCACATCGAGCAGGTTCTGCATTTCGCGGTGCGAAAATTCGTTCAGATAAAAGAACGCGAGCGCGCTTCGTTGCGGCTCAGGCGCGGCCGAGATCCAGGCAGCCAGTTGCTCCGGCTCGAGCTGGGCGACGCGCGCCGCGGCGTCGGAGGAGATCGGTTCCTCCGGCATGATGGCGCTCTCCGGTTGGACATCGCCCTTCGCCAGATGCAGGCACTGGTGCCGCGCTTCATGGAAGGCCCAGAGACGATCGGGCGGGAGCTGTCCGCGAGACGCGAGCAGGGCCGCTTCGCGCACGGTGTTCTGGAAAGCCTCGAGCGCCTTGGCCGGGTCACCGGTCATGAGAAGACAAAACCGGTAGAGTTGCGGCAGACTCTCAGAAAACTTCTGGGCTCCTTTTTTTTCCAAGCCGGTAAGTTGTAGGCCGCTCCCGCCGAGCGCAAGGCATTCGCGTCCTCACCACCCACGCTTTTTTGAGGAAGGAGAGGGGATTGGGGCAGTCCGGGCGATCAGGAAAACGAGGCCGCTTCCATTCGCCGCGCGACCTCTTCGGCATTCTCCCGGCTATTGAAAGCCGAGATGCGGAAATAGCCTTCGCCTTCCGATCCGAAACCGCTCCCCGGGGTGATCACGACGTTCAACTCCTCCAGCATGCGGTCGAACATTTGCCAGCTCGTGAGGCCGGGAGGCGTGCCGACCCAGATGTAGGGCGCGTTTTTTCCACCGTAAACTGGGAGCCCGGCGCTCGTCGCCGCTTTACTCAGGATGCGGGCGTTGCCCATGTAGTGATCGACCAGCTTACGCACCTGGGCGCGCCCCTCCGTGCTATAAAGCGCTTCCGCGCCGCGCTGCACCGGGTAGCTCACGCCGTTGGCCTTCGTGCTCCAGCGCCGGTGCCAGAGTTTGTGCAACGGCAGCTCCTGGCCGTCACTGGTCGAGGCGAGCAGCCGTTTCGACATGACGGTGAAACCGCAGCGCACACCGGTGAAGCCGCCTGTCTTGGAAAAGCTGCGAAACTCGACCGCCCGCTCCAGTGCGCCCGGAATCTCGAAGATCGAATGCGGAATTCCCGGCTCGCTGATGTAGCCCTCGTAGGCCGCGTCGTAGAGCAGAATCGCCTTGTGTTCCTGCGCGTAGTCGACCCAGTTTTCGAGCTGCGCCCGCGTCGCGACTGCGCCGGTCGGATTGTTTGGGAAACAAAGGTAAACGATATCCGCATGCTCGTTAGGCGGCTCGGCCACGAAATTGTTTTCTGCGCGGCACGGCAGGTAGATGATGCCTTCGAATTTTCCCGAAGCGTCCGCCGGTCCGGTGTGCCCGGCCATGACGTTTGTATCCACGTAAACCGGGTAAACGGGATTCGTGATCGCGATTTTGTTCTGGTCGCCAAGCACGTCGAGGATGAAGCCGCAGTCACTCTTCGAGCCATCGGAGAGAAAAATTTCGTCCTCCGCGATCTCGATTCCGCTTTTCTGGTAATCGATCTTGGCGATCTTGCTCCGCAGAAATTCGTAACCCTGCTCGGGCGGATAGCCGCGAAAAGTTTCGCGCACCGAGAGTTCATCCACCGCTTTTTTCATTGCGGTCACGACTGCGGGCGGAAGCGGTTCGGTGACGTCGCCGATCCCGCAACGAATGAGTCGCTTCCCTTCCTCCGGATTCGCCGAGCAGAACTCTTTCATGCGGCGTCCGATCTCCGGAAAAAGGTAACCTGCCTGGAGCTTGAGATAATTTTCGTTGAGGTAAGCCATGAGTCTTTTTCGCGTCGCAGCGCAGCGTCGTTATGCAACAAAGAGCGTCGCCGGTGTCAACGAAATCCTCGGCCGAATCCGGTCACAGATCTGCCGTTACGGGTGAGCCGGGTGAGAAGTTAACTGCGACTGCTGAGGATCGAAATTCTCTTTCAACCATTGCTTCGCTTCGGAACGCGAACGCGAAAGGTGCGTGTTCCATCCGAAGCTTCGCACGAGACCTTCCCAGCGCTGCGCGACCGCGAAGAGTCGGTCATCGGGCGCGACGACAACCACAACCGCGTGCGGCCGAAAAAAAGCGGTCATCCGATCGAGCGCAGCGATTTGTTGGAGCTGGCTATCGGAAATTGAAATGCCCGTCGCTTCCGAGAGATCGACAAACTCATAGTGGAAGTTCTCGGTATTCTGCACCAGTTGCGTCACCGCGAAACTGCCGCGCAGGATCTCGTTCCCGGTGACCACGCCGCGACCGGTATGCACGACTCCCATGCAGTCGTCGGTTAACTCAGTTTCATAAGGCATTTTTCCGTCCTGTCCCTCTGCCCGAAGATTGGGAGCGTTCCCAAGCTAAAGTAGTTCGGACACGCGGCTTAGATCGGCTGTGTCTGGCGCGTTTTACCTGGTCGCGCGATGCGTTAGTCGCACGACGAGTCGAAGCGCCGACCAGGTTTCGTCGACCGCGCAGACCTTGTTATCGACCAGTCCGAGCGGGAGAGCGATTTCTCGTACGGTATCTTCCGTCACCGTCGTCGGCAGCCCCGCGCTCTTTTTCGGCCACGAAACCCAGAGTGTCGCGTCGTCGCGCATGAGTTTGCGCAGCCGCGGCAGATCGCGGGCAAGTCGTTCGCGTTTCGTGCAAAAGTAATGAAACAAATCTGGATTCTCGCGTTTCGTGCAGAAGCGAACGCCCTCGGGCATCGGATCGAGGAGTTCCAAGTAATTGGCCGGCGGCTCGATCACGGCCATCGAACAGCCCAGCTTGATCCCGAGCTTTTGCGGCAACGATCTACCGGAGTAACCCGCCATCAGGGCGCATCAAAGTTCGCCTCCGGTCGGGAGGCGGTCAGTTATCATCCGCCTGCGAGGCAAACCAGCGCGGTTTGGGCGCGACTTGTTTCGTGACCGGACCCTTCTGTCCGTTCTGTTGCATGGCAGAGGCCGCTGCGGGCACCGGAAAGGCTCTTTTTTCCAGCGGCGCGTGACCGATCGCGAAGCCGGAGAGAAAAAGGATAATCCCGCCGCAAACCTCCAGCCAAAGACGCCCCGGCCTGGGTTTCGGGACCGGTTGCTTGCAGGTCGGGCAGGTGATAACGGAACGTTGCAGCGCCGCATCGACCCAAATTTTTTGACCGCAATTGTGGCAGCGGAACTTGGTCGCCTTCCGGACCGGCCGGGGAGCTGACCGAACTGCGTAGGCACGGAGGCGCCCTGTCGATTTGCGATCGATCGTTTGGGACTCGGGGCTTCGGCCCGTGGGTGGCCGGTTCATTGCTGCGAAAATGGCATAATCCGATTCCAAAAGGCAAGACAATTCCCCCGGCGAGAAGGGGAAAGGAAAGCGGACCTATTGAATCTGCACCGCTCGTTCCAACAATGGAAGTACCGCGGCCAAAGCCGTTTCCGTTCGTGCGTGAACCAGCATGAGCCGTTCATTTTTTTCGACCCGCTCTCCGATTTTCCTGATCTGGGAAAGACCGACCGCGAAATCAATCGTGTCCGCAGCCTGTGCGCGACCGGCCCCGAGAAAAAGGGCGGCCCGGCCAATCGCTTCCGCGTCCATGCGCTCAATCACTCCCTCCTTCTGGGCGGGAAGGGGATGAACGATGGGCGCGCGATGGGTCGCGGTGATTTTTTCGAGTGTGCCGGCATCGCCGTCCTGTGCTTCGACGAGGGCGACAAACTTCCGCCAAGCCGTGCCGTCGTTCAGCCATTGGGAGAGCTGGGCCCGGGGCGCGGTCGCAACTTTCGCCGCGAGATCGAGCGTCAATTCTGCCAAATCAGCCGGCCCGCGGCCATGCAGCGCCTCGACCGCTTCTGCGACCTCGAGCGCGTTTCCGACAGCCCGCCCTACCGGCGCGTCCATCGGGCTGAGCAGGTGCGAAATGGCGACCCCCATCTGCTCGCCCACCTTCGTCATTGCGGCCGCGAGCTGTTCGGCTTCCACGCGCGTCTTCATGAAGGCGCCACCGCCAAACTTCACGTCGAGCACCAGGCGATCGAGATTTTCCGCCAGCTTCTTGCTCATGATGCTGGCCACGATCAACGGTTGCGAAGGCACCGTGCCCGTCACGTCGCGGAGCGCGTAAAGCTTTTTGTCCGCCGGGCAGATGTCGGCGGTCTGGCCGATCATGAAAACGCCAATCTTCTCCAGCTGCCGAAGGGCGCGGGCTTCGTCCAGATTGACGTTGAACCCCGGAATGCTTTCCAGCTTGTCGAGCGTGCCGCCGGTGATCCCGAGCCCGCGGCCGGAAATCATCGGCACCCAGACTTCGTCGCAGGCCAGCAATGGCGCGAGGACGAGCGAGACTTTATCGCCGATACCACCGGTGGAATGCTTGTCCACTTTCGGCGGCGAATCCTTTGGGTACTCGAGGACGCGCCCGCTTCGCATCATGGCGGAAGTGAGGTGCTCCGTTTCGTTAGGCGTCATCCCGCGAAAGAAGACCGCCATCGCAAAAGCGCTCATCTGATAATCCGGAATGTCGCCCCGGGTGAACCCGTCGATCAGCGCCACGATCTCGTTAGGCGCGAGTTCTTCGCCGTTGCGCTTGCGCTCGATCAGAGTCGGGATGTGCATGGAGCGAGAAATGATTTCCCAATTGGCCACGGCTCGGGAAGTCCAAAAAATTCCGCCAGGCTTGCCGCTACATCCGCAAAACTTTCGCGCGTGCCAAGATCGCGGCTTTCTCCGCCATCAATCACGAAGAGCGGCACTTCTTCGCGGGTGTGGTCGGCGCCCTGAAAAGTCGGATCATTGCCATGGTCGGCGGTGATAATGACCAGATCATCCGGCAAGATCTGGTCGCGGAAGATGCCGAGCCAGTCGTCGAATTGGCGCAGAGCGTGAGCGTAGCCGGCGGTATCGCGACGGTGTCCGAAGAGCATGTCGAAATCGACCAGGTTGGCGAAAATAAGTCCCTCGTTTCGGCTTCGCCAAAGCTCGTCGATCTGATCCATTCCCTCGCGATTGGATTTCGTTGGAAAAGATTCCGCGATGCCTCGCCCGGCAAAAATATCGCTGATTTTTCCGACGCCGATGACCGGAACGCCATGCTCGCCTAACGAATCGAGAATGGTTGGGGGTGGGCGGAAAGAAAGGTCACGCCGGTTCGACGTCCGCCGAAAATTTCCCGGTTCACCGAGAAACGGCCGCGCAATCACCCGCCCAATCCGATAACGATCGGCAATCTCGCGGGCGACGCGGCAGATCTCGAACAAACGTTCCACCGGGAGCACTTTCTCATGAGCTGCGATCTGCAAAACAGAATCAGCCGATGTGTAGAGAATCGGGTGGCCCGTGCGGAGGTGTTCTTCGCCGAGTTCATCGAGAATCTGCGTCCCGCTGCACGCGTAGTTCCCGGTAAAAGAAATGCTGGTCGCATGCTCGATTTCCCTGACAAGCGCATCCGGAAAATGATCGAAAGTCGCGAACGGCTCCTTCAGCACGACGCCGGCGATTTCCCAGTGCCCGGTGGTCGTATCTTTTCCCGCAGAGCATTCTCGCATTCGACCAAAGCTCGCTCGGGCGTCTCCGGCCGAGGTTCCCAAAAGCGCGCCCAACCCTAACGAGTCG
Source organism: Chthoniobacterales bacterium (assembly GCA_036502465.1). Classification (GTDB taxonomy): domain Bacteria; phylum Verrucomicrobiota; class Verrucomicrobiia; order Chthoniobacterales; family UBA10450; genus Palsa-1392. The sequence goes on along the minus strand of DASXYO010000186.1, from coordinate 9,202 downwards.
AGATGAGACAATTCGAGCCCGGGCGTTCGCTCTAAAACGTGCCCCAGCGTATTTGCACCGGTGTCGCCGTAATCAGCCGCATCCGGCGCGTGACCCACCCCCACGCTGTCGAGGACCAAAACAAGCGCGCGCACGAAGAAAAGGAAGAAGGATGAATGAAGAAGTAAGAAGTTTCTGCCGGCGGATTTCTTCCTTCGCCTTCTTACTTCATACTTTCTTCAGAGTCCGATCGGGTGCCACGCCGTTTTCATCTCGACCGTCTCGAGGATCCAATATGGATTTTCCGCCGCGGCGCCACGCCAATCGGCCGGGGAGAGCGAGCGTTCGACATAGCGCTTCACATTGAATCCGCCGCCCTGTTGCAACGCCGCCGCGACTTTTGCGTCGCCGGACGCGTCGACGATCGCGTTCACACCCATGTGGCTCGCGATATGCGGCGCCAGCTCGGCCGGATTTCCCGAGAGCAAATTGATCACTCCGCCCGGCAGGTCGCTCGTCGCGATGATTTCCGAGAAAGTCAGCGCCGGGAGCGGCTGTCCGGGCGAGGTCAGGACGACCGCGGTGTTGCCGCTCAGAATGACCGGCGCGACGAGCGAGACCAGGGCGAGAAGCGGCGGCTCGTTAGGGCAAACGATCACCACGACGCCCGTCGGTTCCGGCATGGTGAAATTGAAATGCGAACTCGCGACCGGGTTCACCGCGCTGAAGATCTGGCTGAATTTGTCCGTCCAACCCGCGTAATGGACCAGGCGCTCGATCGTTAGGCTGGCTTCTGCGGCCGCCTTGCCATTTTTCTTCGCGGCGGAACGGACCAGTTCCGCTTCCAATTCCGGCCGGCGCATTTCCAGCATCTCAGCGGCGCGATACAGGATTTGGCCGCGCAAATAAGCGCTCGTTTTTGACCAGCCGCCCTGCGCGCTTCGAGCCGCGCCGACCGCATCGCGGAAATCCTTCCGCGATGCGCGCGCGTAATTTGCGATTACCTGTCCGCCGGACTCGGCCGGCTCGACCCGGCCGCTCTCGCTGCGGACGAACTTTCCGCCGATGAAAAGCTTGTACGTTTTCTGAACCTGTAGTCTTGCCTCTTTTCTTGCCACGCCGGCAGCATTGCCTAACCGCTTGAAAAAGGAAACGCTAAACGGATGCTGGCGGGAATTTGATGCAAAAGGACGAATCGATTTTTGTCGCGGGACATCGCGGACTTGTCGGGAGCGCTGTTCTCCGCCGGCTTGAGGCGGACGGTTTTACCCATTTGCTCACTCGCACCCGCGCCGAGCTTGACCTGACGAATAGCCAGACGGTCGACGAATTTTTCACTGCAGAAAAGCCGGCTGTCGTCGTGGTGGCAGCGGCCAAGGTTGGCGGAATCAAGGCGAACAACGATCGCCCCGTCGAGTTCCTCCTCGCCAACCTGCAGATCCAAAACAACCTCATCCGTGCCGCGCACGACCACGGCGCGCGCAAGCTTCTCTTCCTCGGCAGCTCCTGCATTTATCCCAAGCTCGCCCCGCAGCCGATCCCGGAGAGCGCATTGTTAGGCGGGCCGCTCGAGCCGACGAACGAGGCCTACGCCATTGCCAAGATCGCCGGGATCAAGCTCTGTCAGGCCTACGCGCGGGAGTACGGTGACAACTTTATCTCCGGCATGCCGACCAATCTTTACGGGCCTCACGACAACTTCGATCTCGAGACTTCGCACGTCCTGGCCGCGCTTCTGCGCAAAGCGCACGAGGCGAAACTGAGTGGCGCACGCGAGCTCGTCGTCTGGGGTTCGGGCAAGCCGCTCCGCGAATTCCTGCACGTCGACGACCTCGCGGCAGCCTGCCTTTTTCTGCTCCGGAACTACGACAGCCCCGAGATCATCAACCTCGGCACGGGCACCGACCTGACCATTCGTGAGCTGGCGGAAATGATCTGCGACGTGGTCGGCTTCGAGGGCGAATTGAGCTGGGACGCCAGCAAGCCCGACGGGACGCCGCGGAAGTTGCTCGATATCTCGAAAATCAAATCGTTAGGCTGGCGACCCTCCATTCCGCTGCGTGAAGGGATCGCCCAGACTTACGAATGGTTCAGGAACGCCTGACCAGGACGCGCATCAACTCTCGTCCCTCGCGGCCCGGATGCGTCCGCGCCGGCACCCATTCCCGTTCGACGGAGAACCAGCTCCCGAAGTATTTCTCCAACTCCGCGGCGCAGACTCGGTAGGGCGGTCCGTCTTCGTCGTGATCTGGATTGATGAAAAAGATCGCGAGCAATCTGCCGCCCGGCTTGAGTAGCCTAACGACCGTCGCGACATACTCGGCCCGCTGGCTCGGATCGATTGCGCAGAAGCAGGTATGCTCGAAAACCCAATCGAACTTCCCGTCGAACTTCACCGGAAGATCAAACAGGTCGGCGAGCAGGTATTCCTCATGCGCGACCGCGGGACGCGACTTCGCTTTTGTGATCGCGAACGGCGCCAGATCCACGCCGACCGGATGGTTCCCCGGCGCGCTGAGTGCGCGCACGTCGTGACCCGATCCGCAGCCCGGAACGAATATCTCTCCCTCGAGCGGACCGTTCTCTGCCAGAAAATCGACCAGCCCCGGATGCGGCACCCCTTTTTCCCAGGGCGTTTCACGCCGTCGGTAGGCTTCTTCCCAATCAGTTTGCGTTTGTTTCATCGGTGCGGTTCACTGCTCAGCATCCCGCATGTTTACCGCATTTTCTAATTGTCCGCGCTCATGAGTCTTCTGCGCGTCGGAGTCATCGGAGTCGGGCACATCGGGAAAAACCACGCCCGGCTTTACGCGGAGACGGACACGGCCGAGTTCACCGCGATCTACGACACGAACCCGGAAATCGCCGCCCAGATCTCGCAGCAGTACAATGTGCGTGCGACCAATTCGCTCGAGGAATTGGCAGAACTGGTCGACGCCGCCTCCGTCGCCACGCCAACTAATTCGCATTTCGAGATCGCGCGTCCCCTCCTCGAAAAAGGAAAGCATCTCCTGATCGAGAAACCGATCGCGGAGGACACCGCGCAAGCCAGCCAACTCGCCGAGCTCGCCGCCGAACGAAAACTCGTTTTGCAGGTCGGCCACGTGGAACGCTTCAACCCGGTCTTGAGCGCGCTCGAGGCTCGCCTCACTCATCCGCGCTTCATCGAGGCGCATCGGCTTTCGCCGTTTCCGAATCGCAGTACCGATATCGGCGTGGTCCTCGATCTCATGATCCATGACCTGGAAATCATTTTGCATCTCGTTAGGTCGCCGGTCCAGACGGTCGACGCGGTCGGTGTGCCGGTCCTGAGCCGGCGCGAAGACATCGCCAACGCGCGGATTCGTTTCGAAAACGGCTGCGTCGCCAACATCACTTCCAGCCGGATCAGTCCCGAGCGGATGCGAAAGATCCGCGTCTTCCAGGAGGACGCTTATCTCTCGCTCGATTACCAAAACCAGACCGGCGAAATTTATCGCAAGGTCGGCGGCGGGATCGAGCGGGCCGAAGTGGAGATCGAAAAAGAAGAACCGCTCAAGCGGCAGATTCTCTCTTTCATCGAATGCGCGCGCGCCGGTTTGCAGCCGAAGGTTTCGGGATTCGAGGCGACGGCCGCGCTCGAGCTCGCGGTCGACATCACGAAACGAATCCAGGCCGCGCAGTGAGCTCTCGATGGATCGCGCGTTGAGCATCTACTTCGTCGCCGGCGAAGCGAGCGGCGACAATCACGGTGCGGCGCTCATGCAGTCGTTACGCGAATTGCATCCTGGTGTCCGATTGTTAGGCCGGGGCGGCCCGAAAATGAAGGAGATGGCCGCCGAACGGTTTCTGGATTGGAGCGAGGAAGCGGGCGTGGTCGGCCTCTGGGAGGTGGTCAAGCACTACAACTATTTCCGGCAGGAATTTCGCAAGGCGCTCAATGAGATCGCGGCCACCCGGCCGGACGCGGTCGTGCTGATCGATTACCCGGGATTCAATCTGCGCCTCGCGCGCGCCCTGCGGGAGCGCTCGTTAGGCGGGAAGATCATCTACTACATCAGCCCGCAGGTCTGGGCCTGGAACCGCGGCCGCATCCCGAAGATGGCACGGTGGCTCGACCTCATGCTTTGTATTTTCCCCTTCGAGGCCGAGCTCTACGAACAATCGGGATTGCGCACGATTTTCGTAGGGCATCCGATGATAGAGAATTTGGAAACGAAACGCATCGATGTTTTGCGCGCGCCGCATCTGGTCGGTCTTTTTCCCGGCAGCCGGACGCGCGAAGTGCGCAAGCTCCTTCCGATCCTCATCGAAGTCATGCGCGCCCTGCACAAGGCGCGACCGGAATTGCATTTCGAAATCGCGGCGGCTTCCGAATCGCTCGCCAAGGTTATCCGACGCGATCTCGAGCCGGTGCTGGGTTCGTTAGGTCAAGCCGAGGTCACGGTCGGCCAGGCCGCGCGAACCATGCAGCGGAGCACGGTCGGCGTCGTCGCTTCGGGCACGGCGACGCTGGAAGCGGCTTTTTTTCGGATGACATTCGTCCTGGTCTACAAGGTCGCGATGATGACCTATCTTGCCGGTCGAATGCTCATCCGGGTAAAGCACCTTGGCATGCCGAACGTCCTGGCAGATCGGGAAATCGTTCCGGAATTCGTCCAGGGCGATGCTCAACCCGCCGCCATCACGAGCGCGATGCTGCAACTGCTCGACGATCGCGAGCGGCGTAATCAAATGTTGGCCGACTTCGATGAAGTGATCGCCAAACTCGGAAAGGGCGGCGCGAATGAAACGGCCGCGCGCGCGATTCTCCAAGCCGTTACCCCAGCAACTTCACCATGACAGAAGATAAAGTTTCACATTTGCATGCCGGTGGGGTGATCGACTTGCACTTCGATCTGCCGCTCAGTCTCTTCCTGAGTCGTCCGCGCCGGAATGTCGTCGCGAGCGATTTTCTGCCGGAATTTGAAGCGGGCGATATGGGAGTGATCGGCGTCGCGCTTTATGTCGAAGACGAGTATCTCGGCGAGCGTGCTTTGCGCGTCGCGCTCGATCAGGTTGCCTTGCTCATGGCGGAACTGGAAAGCACGCCGCAGCTCGTGCTTTGCCGAACATTTGCCGAAATCGAACAGGCCCGGCGCGAGGGACGGATCGCGCTCCTCCTCACGATGGAAGGAGCCGAACCGCTGGGGGATGATCTCCACCTGCTGCACATTTTTCACGAGCTCGGGCTGCGCGCCATTTCGCTCACTCACGCCCGCGTCAACGCCGCGGCGGCCGGCGGAATTTTCAAGGCGAGCGGCTCACCCGCCACCGGCCTAACGAGCTTCGGCCGCGAGCTGGTGCAGGAATGCGAACGGCTCGGCATCATCATTGATCTCGCCCACATCAATCCCGCCGGCTTCGAGGAAATCTGCGCCCTAACGACAAGGCCGTTGATCGTTTCGCACAGCAACGCCCGCCGCTACTACGACATGGAGCGCAACATGAGCGACGAGCAGATCCGGATGATCGGCGCGCGCGGCGGAGTGATCGGGATCAACGCCATCCTTGTGAGTCCGAAGAAAGAGAGAGCGACGCTCGACCGTTACGTCGATCACATCGAACACGTCGCGAATCTAATCGGCATCGACGGCGTTGCGATCGGCTTCGATTTTTGCGAATTTCTTTGGCGCCAATTGCCGGACGCCGAGCGCGAGGCGCTGCAGGCGAAACTGACCACGCCGAATTTCCTGCCCGATCTCGGGAACCACAGTCACGCCCGCAACCTGACGCGAAAGTTGATCGAGCGCGGGTTCAGCGACGAGCAGATCGAGAAGATTCTGCGCGGCAATTGGCTACGCATGCTCCGGCAGCTTCTCTAGGAAGCCGCCGCCGACTCTCGCTCGCAGAGGATCGCGTCGTGCGACCCGAGAGATTCGATGCTCTTGATGCCGAAAAATTTCGACCACGTGCCGCGGATGTAGTCTTCGGTGTGAAAGCTGGTCTGATAATAATCCGGCAGGCCGGGTGTGGAACCGCAATGTGGATGGCAAAAACCGTGTGCTTTCAATTCCGCACGTGATTGGTAGGGCACGCGGCGAAACAATTTCTCGCCGTGCACCGTGAGAAGAAGAATCCCGCCGGGCTTCGTGACCCGCCGCAGTTCTTCCAACCACAATAGCTCGAGGTTTTCGGGGAGGTGGGTGAAGACCGAGATCGCGTAGACGAAGTCGAACGATTCCGATTCGAAAGGTAGCGGCGGCTTGTCGCCGTTCACCCGGAAGCTGGCGACATCGGACAAATTTTGCTCGCACCACTTTATCGCTTCTTGATCCAGGTCCGTACCGAAGAGCCCGGGGCGCGGCCCGAGATAGCCAATGACCCTGCCGCAACCGCATCCGAAATCGAGGATGCGCGCGAAGGTGTCGAGCGGCCGCCCGGCGTTGGCGAGGATTTGTCGCACTTGTGATGCGACCTCGTTGCCGACGGTGATGAAGGACGCTTCGTCGTCTGTCCCGTGAACGCGGAGGCGGAGCGGCGCGGGAGGAACCGGTAGCGGGTGTTCCTGTTTGATGCGGCTCGCTTCGCGCTCGTTTCTCTCGCGGAAAAAATGTGCCAACTGCGCCTGCGCTTCGGCCAGATCGACCTTTAGATCATCGCGCTGCGCCTTGAGTCGCGCGTATTTCGCCTGCAACTCATCCAAAGCGCGGACAAACTTTCCCACTCCCGGCAGGCGACGAGCGACCTTCCTGTTCATCTTACGAGCGATGTTTTCTCATGTTCGATCGTTCGGGTTGCAGAGAGCCTTGTCCCGGGGCTCGATAGCGTTTATCCAACTTTCGCGGCGATAGACTAATATCGTCGATTCGTTATGGCCGAGAAGAAGTTGCAGATTCAAAATTTTATTGATGGTGAGTTGCGCGCGCCGATCGGCGGCAAAAATCTCGACAACATCGAGCCGGCAACCGGAAAAGCCTATTCGTTAGTCCCGGACAGCGACAGCCGCGATGTCGAGCTGGCGGTGGCGGCAGCGGAGAGGGCGTTTCCAGAATGGGCGCGCCAGCCAGTCGCGGAACGCTCGCGAATCCTTCTCCGCATCGCGGAGCTGATCGATCGCGACCTGGAGAAATTTGCCCGCGCGGAATCGGTCGACACCGGCAAGCCGATCGCTCTCGCGCGCTCGCTCGATATTCCGCGGGCCTCAAGCAATTTCCGATTTTTCGCCACCGCCATTTTGCACACCGAGAACGAGGCGCACATGATGGACGGCATCGCTTTCAACTACACTTTGCGCCAGCCGCGCGGCGTCGTCGGGCTGATCTCGCCCTGGAATCTGCCCCTTTATTTGTTGAGCTGGAAAATCGCACCCGCCATTGCGGTCGGAAATACCGCGGTCGCGAAACCAAGTGAGCTCACGCCCATGACCGCTTACTTGTTAGGCGAAGTTTGCCGCGAAGCCGGCTTGCCGAACGGCGTCCTGAACATCGTGCAGGGAACCGGGCCTAACGTTGGCTCGGTTATCACCGCGCATGCTAAGGTTGGCACAATCTCGTTTACCGGCGGCACGGTGACCGGCCGCAAGGTAGCGGAAGCGGGCGCATCACTTTTCAAGAAGATCTCGCTCGAACTCGGCGGAAAAAATCCGAACATCATCTTCGCCGATGCCGACCTCGATGCAGCGATCACCGGCAGCGTGCGTTCCTCTTTCGCGAACCAGGGCCAGGTTTGTCTCTGCGGCTCGCGCGTTTTTGTGGAACGGCCCGTCTATGATGATTTCGTCCGGCGCTTCACCGAAAAGGTCTCGCAATTGCGACAGGGCGATCCGTTGGACGAACTGACGGAGCAGGGCGCGATCGTCTCCGAGACGCAGCTCAAGAAAGTGAAGTTCTACGTCGACCTCGCGAAGAAGGAAGGCGGCAAGATCGCACTCGGCGGCGCCGCGCCATCGCCGCCTAACGAACGCTGTCGCGACGGATATTTCTTTCCGCCGACGGTTATCACCGGGCTGCCGGTTGGCTGCCGGGTGAATCGTGAAGAGATCTTCGGCCCTGTCGTCACGATCACTCCGTTCGACAGCGAAGATGAAGTCATCGATTACGCCAACGACACAGAATACGGCCTCGCTTCCAGCGTCTGGACGCAAAACCTGAACCGCGCTCACCGCGTCGCCGAGCAAATCCATACCGGCACCGTCTGGGTAAATTGCTGGCTGGTGCGCGACCTGCGCGTGCCCTTTGGCGGAATGAAACAAAGCGGCGTCGGCCGGGAAGGCGGCGAGGAAGCGCTCCGTTTTTTCACCGAGCCGAAGAACGTCTGCATTGCCAAATAACATGAGCGAAACCTTCGAAAGCCAACGCGCGGCCGAGCCCGTCGGCGCCTTTCCGCACGCCAAACGGGTCGGCAACCTGCTCTTCCTTTCCGGGATCGGACCGCGGGTGAGGGGAAGCAAGGAAATCCCCGGCGTCACGCTCGACGCCGAGCGAAATATCGTGGACTACGACATCGAAAAGCAGTGTCACGCGGTTTTCGAAAACGTGCGGCTCGTTCTCGAGGACGCCGGCGCAAAGTGGGATGATATCGTGGATGTCACCGTCTTCTTGACTAACATGAAGAAGGACTTCCAAATCTTTAACCGCATCTATCCGGGATACTTCGCTGGCCCGGGGAAGCCAAATCCCACTCGCACCACGGTCGAAGTAGGCGCCTTGCCCACACCGATCGCCATCGAACTAAAAGTGATCGCCTCGTTGCAGTAACCGGGGTGCGGCGATCACTCCAGACTTGGCGACGGTGAAGGTGATTCGCGAACAGGCTAAAAATCCACACTCAAGATTTGGCTTCGAGGCGAGCAGATCTGCTCGCTGCGGTTGAAAACCGACGGAGGACGACTTAAGCGAAGCGCTGGACGTGAGCACACCATGCTTTCAAATCATCGCTGCCGATCACACCGGCATCACGGTCGCGAATCTCGAGCGCTCGCTCGCGTTTTGGCGCGATGTGCTCGGCTTCGAGCTTTCCCATCGACCTCAGCAGACCGGCGAACTGGCGAGCGAGATCACCGGCGTCCCCGGCGCGGAAATTTCCATCGCCGTCCTGAAGGGTTATGGCCACAAGATCGAATTGCTTGAATATCTCGCGCCGGGCGAGCGGCAACACTTGCGTTCGCGGCCGTGCGATGTCGGTTCGGTCCACGTCGCCTTCGTGGTCGATAATTTAGACGCGGTCTTGAACGCCATCGCGGCTTCCGGTTGGAAAGCGGCGG
>DASXYO010000185.1:0-15633 GCA_036502465.1 Chthoniobacterales bacterium | reverse complement strand
CTCGACGCCATTGGAGTGACCAATTACCAGGCGGTGACACTGCCCGGCTGGGCACATGCATTTGCCAACTGGCCGGCGATCAAGGACCAGGCAATCGCCTTTCTCGCCGCTGGGTTCGCTGGCGTCCCGCCCGTTCCGACTCCGACCCCTTCAGCGACACCAAGTCCTTCCCCGACCGCCACTGTGGCTCCGAGCCCGACCGCCTCCCCCACTCCGCCGCCCTCCAAGGCGCCCACTCCGTCGAAGGTGTTGCTCAACGTCTCTACCCGAGTGCGGGTGGAAAGCGGCACGGCGGTCATGATTGGTGGATTCATCATCAACGGCGATGTGCCAAAACAGGTGGCGCTGCGCGCGGTCGGACCTTCCCTGGTTGACGCGGGCGTGACCGACGCGCTGAGCGATCCTGTCCTAGAATTGTATGACTCCACCGGCGCTCTTATCGCGCAGAACGACAATTGCTCGTCGCTTGCGCCTAACCAGATCCCGACCGGACTACGGCCGCTGAACGGACATGAGTCGCTTATCTGGGTAACTTTATCACAGGGCAGCTACACCGCAGTGCTGCGCGGCGCGAACGGCACCACCGGCGTCGGTCTGATCGAACTCTACGACCTCGATCCCGCCAGTTCGCGGGTGAGCAATATCTCGACTCGTGCGCAAGTTGGTGCCGGCAGCGATGCCATGATCGGCGGATTCATCATCGGTGGCCAGGATCCCACAAACGTGATCGTGCGCGCCGTCGGTCCATCGCTCGCGGCAAGTAATATTCCGAACCCGCTGACGAACCCGATGCTCGAGCTCTACGACAGCGAAGGATCGCTCATTTTCTCGAACGACGATTGGCGCTCCACTCAGGCCCAACAGATCATCGCCACCGGCCTGGCGCCGAGCGACGACCGGGAATCGGCCATCTTGGCGACACTTTCACCCGGCAACTACACGGCAGTGGTGCATGATGCCGCATCCGCGCAAGGTGTCGCGCTGGTCGAGGTCTACAACCTCGACTAACCGGACGGTTAGGCGCCGTACGACTTGGTAAACTTTTTCTTCGATTCCGGTTCGGCCGCGGGAGCTGGCGCCATCTCGCTCGAAGCAGCGGGCTGATCCTCGGAAGCTGCCGTGGCCGGCTCCGGCGCGATTTCCGGAGATGGCCCGCCCGGCCCGGACGAACGCCCGGCTTGCGAGGCCTCGACAAAGGCCATCTGCAGACTGGAAAGCGCGTTCCGGAGGACGGTCGATTCTTCGCTCGTCAGGTTGCCGCGCGTCTTTTCCTGGATCATGACCAGTTGATCGATAAACATCCGCGCGACCTCCAGGTTTACCTCTGCCTGTCCGGTCTGCGGGTTCGGGATTTGCCCGAGGAAAAGCGCGGCGTTCTGCGCCTGCATCATGACGAATTCGATGAAGCGCTGGGTCATTTCTCCGGACTGTGTGGTTTTTTGAACTTCGGCCATAGAATGTGAGCTGGTTGGTTGTTTACGAGTGAACTCTGACTAAATCTTGGCCGCAGGACGCACGGTCGCGAGCACATACGGTTGCCGGAAATATTTTGCGGCGACGCGCCGGATGTCCTCTGGAGTGATCATGGCGATCTCGGCCTCGAGTTTTTTGTAGTGATCGAATCCGAGACCGTAGAGTTCGTCGAGCGCGCTCATGTAGCCAAAGGAATCGTTGCTTTGATTGGCGATTCGCTGCTGGCCGATCAGTTTCTTCTTCGCCCGGGAAAGTTCGTCGTTCGTTAGGCCAGTCGCGGCGAGCTTGGCAATTTCATCGAGCAGCGCGGCTTTGACCGGCTCCAGTTTGCCCGGATCAGTCCCGAGATAAAACGCGAACAGCCCGGAAACCAAGCCCTGCATCTGGCTGGCGCCAACGTAGTAGGCAAGCCCCATCTCCTCGCGGATGCGCACGAAAAAGCGAGAACCGAGGTCGCTGCTCGCCTCGTCGATCAACTCCAGCGCATAACGATCGGGGCTGAACATGTCGGCGCCCCGATAGCCGACCATCAGGACCGCTTGCGCTTTCTCCTTCAGCTCCTCGACCGCCACCATCTCCGAGAACTCCGGTGCGGGCGCGGTTTTTTGGAGGGCAAGTTCCCCCGGCTTCATTTTCGCCAGCAATTGCTCGAACAACTCACGCACCTCGGAGGCTTTGACGTTTCCGAAAACGGAGACGACGCCATTCTTCGCCACCACATGGCGGTCGCGAAACGCGCGCAGATCTTTTTGCGTGAGCCGGCTGACGGATTCGGCCGATCCCTTTCCGCGCAACGCATAAGGATGCTCCCCAAAAAGTGCGCCCCGCAAAATATTTCGCGCCACCGTCGTGAGCTGTTCCTCGTCGTCACGAATCCGCGCCAGTTGCACTTCCTTCTCCCGCGCGACGGCTTTCTCCGGCATCGTGGCATGGAGCAGGATGTCGCTCAGCAATTCCGCGCCGAGTTGCAAGTCAGGCTTGGTCACGTCGAGCGAAATACTGAAGCTGTTATTGCCCGCGTCGCTGCCCAGGCTGCCGCCGACCGCTTCGATCGTATCGGCGATCTGCTCAGCTGTTCGTGTCGTGGTCCCTTTCACGATCACCTTCGCCATTAAGCGCGTGACGCCATTCGTCTCCCGCGTCTCGGCGAGCAGGCCGCCGCGAAAAGTCGCCACCATCGAGACGAGCGGCAGACGCGGATCTTCCCTAACGAGCAGCCGGAGCCCGTTGGAGAGTTCAAACTTCTCCACTTCACCGGCCGAAACGGCGACTGCTTCGACCGCCTTCGGAGCGAGGGTGCCGCGCGGATTTAACGAGACAACGGTCAAGTTGTCTTCCACCAGGTAGCGGCGGGCAACCCGTTGAATGTCCTCGAGCGAAACTTTCTGCATCGCCTCCAGGTAGTCGCGCGTAAAATTGAGATTCCGGGTGACGAACCAATTTGAACCGAGGTCCGAAGCCTGGCCGCGCATGGTGGTCAGCGAGCCTAACGAATGGCCAAGTGAGATCTTTTTTGCCTTGGCCAGCTCGGCCGCGGTTACGCCGGCGGTTTGCAGTTCGGCCACGATCTCGAGAATCATCCGTTCCGCTTCGACGCGGTGTTCGGGCTCGAGCGTGGCGTCGATCCCAAGCAACCCGGGATCGCCCGGGGTGTAGGAAAACGCCGAGATGCCAAAAACCAAACCCGCTTCCTCGCGCACTCGCCGGTACAGCCGTGAACTGCGCCCATCGCCCAGAATGGTCGAGAGAAGATCGAGCGCCGGCACATCGGGATGCGTGATTTCCGGCACGTGCCAGGTCAAGGCGAGCCGGGTCAGCTCGGTCGGGAACTCTTCATTCACCTCGCGTCGACCTTGCTGGGCGGGCTCCTGGGCAATATACGGCGGCGGCAATGAACGCGCCGGATACGCCGCAAAATATTTTTCCAGCTGCGCGTAGACTTCCCCCGCATCGACGTCTCCCACCACGACAAAGGTGAGATTGTTAGGCACGTAGCGCGTCTTGTAATATTCCAGCACGTCCTGCTGCGTGAGCTGATCGAAAATCTGGATCTCGCCGATCACCGGGAGTCGATACGGATGCCGCTGGTAGGCCGTCTTGAACATCAACTGCCCCATCATCCGGTCGGGATCGTCCTGGCACATCGCAAATTCGCGCCGGATCACCTCCTGCTCCTTGGTGTATTCCTCCACCGGGAGAGTCGAGTTCATCGTGGCGTCGGCCAGGATGTCGATCGCGCTCGCCACACCTTCACGCGGGACATCGATCCAGTAAACGGTCCGGTCAAAGGAAGTATAAGCGTTGATGTAACCGCCCTCGTCCTGCACGCTTTGCGCGATGGCATTGGTCGAGCGGGTCGTCGTCCCCTTGAAAAGCATGTGCTCGAGAATGTGCGAGAGACCCGCGCCGAGATGGCGGCCCTCATCGATGCTTCCCGTCCCGCACCAAGCCTGCACGCTCGCGACCGGCGCGCTCCGGTCGGTCTCGACGATGATCGTTAGGCCGTTAGGCAGAGTCCATTTCTGCGCCGTGACCGGCGGAAAGGAAATGGCGGCCGAGCTTCCCGGCGAGGTGGTCTGGAGTCGGGTGGTGGTCAACATGGCAACAAAGTCGAACCGGCGGCACGCGCCAGATCGTTCATGAAACTTTCGGCGCAGGGAGGGCTGGCTGCAACTTCGCCACCGGGCGGTCGGTCTCGGGCAGGAAAGGTTTCACGAAGGCGTCCTCGAAAGTGTAAACCGACTTGAAATCCTCCAGCGAATCCTGCTCCGTCTTTCCGAAAATTCCGGCACCGATCAGGTTGAAAACCATCTGCCCGATATCTTCGCAGCGCTCGACGCCCCAATAGGAAAAAACGGTCAGGGCCATCGGGCCGAATTCCTTGAGCGCGTAAAGGCGCACGCCTTCCAGCAATTCCGGCCCGGCGACATGGCGGACCGCGGCGCCCTTGGATTTCTTCTGTTGCTTGGTCGTGTAATCGAGCGCGTCGCGCAAAAAGACATAGGCGTCACGATGATAACGCTGGTCAGTCGCGACGATGGAATCGAGCGCTTCGGCAAATCCAATTTTCTGCATGGCAAGGGAGCTGCTCAGGAGGAGCGAGCGCTATGATAATCAGCAACCTCGAAGTGAGCAAATGGTGTAAGCTCTAATATGCGCTTGTTTCTCCTCTGCGTATTTTGCGCCCTGCTGACGACGGCCGCGCCCGCCAACGATCGCCCCCTCGCTGAAACCGATCAGCGCGAGCAGCTCCGCCACGAGAAATTTCTCCAGGAGCATCCTGCCTCCGCCGAAGCGCACGCCAGCTACGCGGACTTTTTGTGCGAGCACAATAATCTGCGGGCCGCGATCGCCCACTGGCGCACCGCCCAGCGACTCGCCCCGGGCAACGCCGCGATCGCAAATGCACTGGGCGGGGCCTATCTCCGGATGGGCAAGGCCGCGGCCTCCGCTGCCGAGTTCTCCCGCGCCATCGGGCTCGAGAGTGACAATGCCGCCTATCATTTCAACCTCGCCAACGTGGAATTCATGCTCCGGCACGACCTGACCGCGGCCTGGCAGATGGATATGCCCGAAGTGCTTCGCCGCGCCCTGGCAGAGTTTCGCGAGGCAAGCCGGCTTTCGCCTAACGATATCGAGTACGCCCGGGCCTACGCCGAGACCTTTTACGGAATGCCCGACGCGGATTGGTCGGAAGCCGAGACCGCATGGAAACACGTCCTCACCCTCTCTCCACAAAGTGATTTCATCTATCTGCAGCTCGCCCGCGTCAGCCTGAAACGGGGCGACGCCCAGGGTGCGCGGCAATTTCTGGACAAGATCGTCGACGTTCGGCACGACGGCCTAAAACGGAAACTTCGGGCGCAGGCCGATCGGCTGTAGCGGAGCGGCTAGTTCGACTCGATCTCGATCGAGTCGAGATAAACCGAGATCGGATCGCGCCGGCGCGGGAGCGCTTCTTCGGCCTTTGCGCTGCTTTCGAGCAACTGCGAGAAAGCTCCGCTACTCGTGGTGCTCTGGGTGGCCTCGTACCAGTTCAGGTAATCATCGATTTCGGTGGCCTGCTCTTCGATGACCGCTCGATAGCTTGCAATGCGCGCGAGCCGCGTCGCGACCCCGCGTGCCTTACCGCGCGCGAGTAATTCCGTCAGCTCGTAAGCTTCCTGCACGATCGCGCGGTAAGAAGGATGCGCCTGCGCACTGAGTAGCTGCAACTGCTGCCCAGCCTGACGAAGTGCATCGCGATGCGCCGGCAGTTTCCGGTAGGTTTCATATTCGCCTAACGAATAGTCGTGCACCGTTCCGTCTTTCCCGGGAATGGAGAGACGCAACGCCTGATCGAGCCGGCGCCCGGTCTCGGCCGCGCTCAGCATCTGGTAGCGATCAAGCGCGGAAAGCTCCGCCACGCTCAACGCCCACCATCTGCCGGGAGAGCGACCGAGGGTTTCCGGGAAATGCGCGCGCAAGTCAGCCATGGCATCGTTAGGCGCATCCGGCAGGTCGGTGATAAACCGGGCGAACTTCGCGCGACCATCGGGCGCGTCGAGCAGGAGTTGGACAAGGGCGCGGGCATAGGCCGAGAGCAACTCGCGCGAAGGTGCGTCGAGCTGGGACCGTTTTTCTCTCACGATGTCTTCGAGTGGCGCGATGTTTTTTGAAGCGACGATCGTGCGCAGCAGTTCGGCGTCCTGCTCTAAATTCCGTCCCGGCTCCAGGGCGAGCACGCCCTCCACGAGCCAGTCCGGCAGAGTCACGTAAGGCGTCCCGGCTGCGATATTGCCCCGGCTGCGATACATCATCTCGAGAAGAACGGCGCGCAGGAGTTCGCGTTGCACCGAGCGCCCTTTCATTTCCCGGGTCAGGAGCAGATTCAGCTGCAATTTCAAACCGTAGCCGAGCTGGCTGACGTCGAGTTGCGCAAGCGGAGCGTCGGGGAAATTGGCCCGCGGATAGTCGAGATTAATGACCAGCGTCGTCTTCCAGTTGTCCCGCTGGCCGATGAGCCGCAACAGATCGGACTTGGTGCGCTCCGCGAGGTCGCACATCGCGCCGCGCACCCGGACGTCGGCCCCATAGACGACAAACTGGCGCGAGGTGCTGGTGCTGTGCGGCTTACCAGCCGCAAAGTCCGGCGCGGTCGTTAGGCAAAGAACAGCTCCGAGGGCGATGAAGATTTTTGGAGCGGCTGACATGAACGAACGGGCACACCGAATTACGCGGGCTTCTTCTGAAAAGGTGCGGAAAATAGCGGCCGAGTGTGCTACGTTTGTTTCCGAAAAACAAAGGAAATTACGATGAAAATAACCAGGACTTTGACGATGATCGCAGTGCTCGGCGGATTGCTCGCCTTGGCCGCGCCGGCCGAAGCGCAAAACCGTGGCAACCGGCACGGTGGTGGTGGCAACACGAATCGCGGAGGGTTCAACCACGGTCACTCACGTTTTCACAACGGCGGCCGGGTAAATGTCTATTTCGGTGGATTTGGTTACCCCGGTTTCTATGGCTATCCCTATTACGGATATCCCTACTATTACGGCTACTATCCCTACAGCTACGGGTACCCGGTCAACGCCTACTACTCGTATGATCCGCGCGGAGTTTACGAGGGACGGATCGCAAATCCACCTCGCTCCACCAATGATGGCGGGGGCAAGGATTTATCGATGACGGCGCGCGTGCAGCGGCAGTTGGCGGCCGCGGGCTATTACCGCGGCGCAATCGACGGCATCATCGGCGACGGCACTCGGCGAGCGATTCGTAATTACGAGCTCGATAACGGATTGCGGGTGGACGGTCGGATTGATGACGAGCTGCTATCCACCATGGGTCTCGGCTAACCGGGAGAGCCCTCGTTAGGCAGGCGCGCTTAGCGCGACACGATCAGCGTGACCGCTTGAGGATGGAATTCGATTCCGGCCAAACGGGCGACGGAATTTCGTTCCCGCGCGAGGCAGTCCCAGGCTTTGCCGAAGAGAAAGTTGCCGTACTTCATCAGGGAAGGATGGATTGGCATCCGGCCGATGTATCCACCCGTGCTCGTGGCCACGATTTTGTTGTTCACGATCGCCACCCGGTAGGTGCTTCCGGCGAAAATCGAAAACGCCATCAACTTGTGCTCAATATTGATCCCGCAGAGCCCTTCCTGGAACTGGACAAAAACGCGCTTCAAAGGAGCGAAACCCTGTTGTGACGGGCTGTCCTTGCGTCGGAGCGTGGCGGCCAGGTAGCTGTTTACCTGTCCTTCGTTGTAAACCAGCGTCGGCGGCTGATGATTCGAGAGCGCGGAAACCATGTCCATGTTGATCAGCGGCGCGAAATCGTAGTTCTTCGGCGCCGGCGGCAGATCGGGCGGGAGCAGCATCACGATCACCAGCGCGAGACAGAGCGCGCCGAGGATTACCTTGGCCACCTTGGTCGCGATCGCCTTGCCTCTTCCGCGATTGGGCGAAAACATCTTTTGCAGATGTTGCCGGGTCCGTTCCTCCGTCGGGCCTTCTTCGATCTTTTCCTTGGCCACACTCGTTCGGTCGAGACGCGCGCCGCAGTTGTGACAATAAATTCTTTCCGGCTCGTTTTCGTGTTGGCAATCCGGGCACTTCAGCTTGGTCATGACTCGGAACCTTTCTTCGGCTTCGACTCCGTCTTGGTCGCCGGAACCGCTGCTGGCGCGGGCTTGGCTTCCGTTTTGCCACCCGCGCTATCGCCTCCGCTCTTCTCGGTCCCGGCGGATGATTCCTTCTTCGCGCCTTCCTTGTAGGAATTGCTCCGGTAGTCGGTGATGTAAAAGCCGGAGCCCTTGAAGATGAGACCGGCCCCGGTCCCGAGGAGGCGCTTCACCTTGCCCTTGCCCCATTTCGCCTGCCGGCAGAGTTCCTTCGGGCAGATCTTGAAGGGCTCATCGCGCATCGATTGGAAGGCGTCGAAATTCTGCCCGCATTTTTGGCAGGCATATTCGTAGGTGGGCATGGATTGAGCTTGTTAGCGCGAGATGGTGGCCAGTGTCAGCAAAATTAAGCAGAATTCAAGCCGCACCATGAAGTGCGCGCGGTTATCGGGCTGTCTTGACTTTCCAAAGCCGCCCGCGTTATTTGCGCTTCCCTTCCTCAAAATGCCTTACTTTTTCTCTCGACAGAACCTTTTTGGGGCCGTCGCTCTCCTCGCTCTGGCCGGTCTCGCCGGTTGTGCGGAAGACGATCCGCGCCTCGTTTATGGCGAGACGCAGTATCTCGGCGGCGTCTACGGAAATGGCCCCACCGCCTCGACGGCGCCGACGGATAATGTCTCCTACTGGGACGGAGATGGCGTCCCGGGAAAACCCTCGATCAAGATCCATCTCAGCGAGCAGCGCGCCTATTTTTATAAGGGCGGACAACTGGTCGGCATCTCGCAGCTCTCAACCGGTCGCGAAGGCAAAGACACGCCGATCGGCGGTTACAAGATCCTCAGCAAAGACATCGATCACGCCTCAAGCGTCTACGGCGATTACGTCGATGCGAATGACAACGTCGTCGTGCCGAACATCGACAAGCAGGTCGATCCGAAACCGCCCGGCACCCATTACAAAGGCGCGCCCATGCCCTATTACATGCAAATTTCTCCCGGTTTTGGTCTGCACGCCGGCTACCTCCCGGGCTATCCGGCCTCGCACGGTTGCATTCGGATGCCGGAATTCATGGCGGAAGATTTTTTCAAGAACGTCGAAAAGGGCACCCCAGTAACGATCGAGCCATAGCCTTTCCCTTTCGCATTGCGGGAAGGGTTGCCCGTCGTCGTGCAGAGGTTAAACTCCTGCTCTTCGCGACATGATCATCATTACTCAACCCACTGTGACCGATGCGCAGATCGACCACATCTTGGCGCGAATCGAGGAGTTCGGCTTTCGCTCCCAGGTGATGCGAGGCGAATCGCGCGTCGTTATCGGCGTGCTTGGCCCCGACGAGCTGATTCGCGAGAAACCGATCGGCGCCATTCCCGGAGTGGAATCGGTCGTGCCGGTGATGAAACCCTACAAGCTGGTCACACAGAACGGCGCTCCACCTCGGCCGGTCTCGATCGGTGGCGTGCCATTTGGGACCGGCCAGCGCATCGTGCTCATCTCGGGCCCCTGCTCGGTCGAGAGCAAAGAGCAGCTACTTTCGATTGCGACCTCGGTAAAACAAGCCGGCGCGCGGGTCTTGCGCGGCGGGGCCTTTAAACCGCGCACATCGCCCTACAGCTTCCAGGGTTTGGGCGAAGATGGCCTTCGCATTCTCGCCGACGTACGAGCCGAAACCGGCCTTCCGATCACGACCGAGATCATGGACACGCGCGATCTGGCGATGATCGAGAATTACACCGACTGCCTCCAGATCGGTTCGCGGAACATGCAGAATTTCGCCCTCCTCAAGGAAGTCGGCCGGAGCAAATTGCCGGTGCTGCTCAAGCGTGGATTCAGCGCCACGATCAACGACCTCATCATGAGCGCGGAATACATCCTGAGCGAAGGAAACCCGAACGTCATCCTCTGCGAGCGAGGCATCCGCACCTTTGAGACGATGACCCGCAACACGCTCGATTTAAACGCCGTCCCGATCTTGAAAGCGAAAACGCGCCTGCCTGTCGTCGTCGATCCGACCCACGGCATCGGCTTGCGCGAATACATTCCGCAAATGGCGCTCGCGGCCGTGGCGGCCGGGGCCGACGCGGTCATGATTGAGGTCCACGACGAACCGGAACGCGCCCGGAGCGATGGCGAACAGGCGCTTCGGCCGGAAACATTCGCTGATCTCGTTAGGCGAATTCAGGCCGTAGCGGAAGCAGTCGGGCGCGAACTCTAGCGCGCCAAAAATTGAACTTCCCTCGCCTTTCGGCGAGAGCATGACGTGGATAAATCGACCGGTGTCGAGCTGCTAAAAATCGCCGCCCAGGCGGATCCGATCGCCGGCCAATTACGGACGTTGCGCGCGGGCCAGCGTCCGGTCGTTTTCCCTCACGTCATCGAATCGGCGCGTGCTTTTCTCGCCGCGATCCTGGCAGCGGAACTGAAGCAGACGCTTTGGATCGTCTGCCCGAGCGTGCGGACCCAGGAGCTGCTCCACGAAAGCCTGACGAACTGGCTACCCAACGCGCTCTTCCTTCCGGAAGCGGAATTCCTCGCGGTCGAAAATGTCCTCCCCGACCAGGAGATCGCCGCCGAGCGCCTTGCACTTCTCAGCCAGGTCGAGCACACCAAAAATCGCCAGGTCATCGTCGCAACGCGGGCGAGCCTCGATCAGCCGGCGCCGAAACGCGGTGCGCTCCGCGCCGCCGCGCTTCGGCTCCGGCGGGGCGCAGGCGAGCCGCTCGAACGAGTCACCGAATCGTTAGGCATGGCTGGCTACGAACGCGTCGCCCAGGTCACGACTCGCGGCCAGTTTGCGGTCCGGGGCGGAATTCTCGACATCTATTCCTGGCAGGCAGCCGCCCCGATTCGCGCCGAGTTTTTCGGCGACGAAATCGAATCACTGCGGGAGTTCGATCTCGATACCCAGACCTCGCATCGCAACCTGAACGAAGCCGAGTTGTTGCTAGGCGCAGCCGACGACCAGAGCGGAAAGGTTTCCGACTACATCGAACAAAATCACCTCCGGGTCGTGATCGAACCAGAGGAGAATGAAGCAGCGGACGTCGTGATCAGCGAAGGATCGGCAGGTGAGGCAGTCGAGGATTTCAGCGGCGCATTTGTCGATTGCGAGATCGGCGAATTCGATACCGGCGAGTTCATCATCGCGGAAGCCAAACGACAGCAGTTTTTCGCTCGCCTAACGAGCTGGCAGGAAGGCGGGTCGCGGATTGCCATCTATTTCCAGACCGAAGGCGAGATCGAACGCTTCCGCGAGATCATGGCTGATGCCAAGGTCTCGTTAGGCGGAATCGAGTTGCTCGAAGGCACACTCGGCCGCGGCTTCTGTTTCCCGGCGGGCCAGCTCGTCGTCCTTGCCGCCGCCGAACTTTTCGGGCGCGCCCCGACCCACGGCCGACGCCGCTTGCAGCGGACGGCGAAGTTCGGCACCCATCGCGCGCAGATCGATTTCTGCGATCTCAACGAAGGCGATCTGGTCGTTCATCTCGAGCAGGGCATCGGCCGTTTTCTCGGCCTGCAAAAATTCGGCGACGCCGAAACCGGCGAAGCGCTGGTCCTCGAATTTGCGGAAGACGCCAAACTCTACGTGCCCCTGGAGCAGGCCTTCATGGTTTCGCGCTACGTCGGCGTCGGGAAAAAATCGCCGCCTCTCAGCTCGCTGGCCGATGCGAAATGGAGCCGAGCCAAAAAAAATGCCGCGGCTTCGATCTTCGATTACGCCGGCAAGATGCTCGCCCTGCAGGCCGAGCGCGAAACACAGCGCGGCCACGCCTTCGGTTCCGACACGAAATGGCAGCTCGAGTTTGAGCATTCGTTTCCCTTTCGCGAAACGCCTGACCAGCTAAAAGCGATCGCCGACACGAAGCGCGACATGGAAGAGCCGCGCTCGATGGATCGCCTCATTTGCGGCGACGTCGGTTTCGGCAAGACCGAAGTGGCGATTCGCGCCGCATTCAAAGCCGTCATGGAAGGCAAACAGGTCGCCGTCCTCACTCCGACGACCGTCCTCGCCCAACAGCATTTCGAGACCTTCCGCCAACGCATGCTCGACTACCCGGTGCGGATCGAAATGCTGAGCCGGTTCCGCTCGCACGCCGAGCAGCGCAAGGTGCTCGAGCAACTCCGCGAAGGAGGTGTCGATGTGGTCGTGGGAACTCATCGCCTCATCTCGGGCGACGTCATTTTCAAGGATCTTGGGCTGGTCGTGATCGACGAAGAGCAGCGCTTCGGCGTTCTGCACAAGGAGAAATTCAAGGAGCTTTTCAAGCTGGTCGATGTGCTCACCCTCTCGGCGACACCGATTCCGCGCACCCTTTACTTGTCGTTAGTCGGTGTGAAAGACATGTCGACGATCGAGACGCCGCCGCTCAATCGCCTCCCGGTCGAGACCGTGATCTGCGGTTACGACGAGCGCATCATCCGCGACGCGATCAATCGCGAGCTCGAACGCCAGGGCCAGGTCTATTTCCTGCACAACCGCGTCATGTCGATCCAGAAAACCCGCGACCGGATCGCCGAACTCTGCCCTGACGCCCGGGTCGAGTTTGGTCACGGACAGATGGACGCCGACGAACTGGAGGCCGTTATGCAGCGTTTCGTCGCTGGAAAAATCGACGTCTTGGTCTGCACCACGATCATCGAGAGCGGGCTCGATATTCCAAATGCGAACACGATCATCATCGATCGCGCCGATCGCTTTGGCCTCGCCGATCTCTATCAACTTCGCGGCCGGGTTGGACGCGCGGAGCACAAAGCCTACGCCTACCTTCTTCTTCCGCGCGACATGATGACGGTCGGCGCCGCGCGCAAGCGGATCAACGCCATCCAGCAGTACAGCTCGTTAGGCGCGGGTTTCCGGATCGCGATGCGCGACCTCGAAATTCGCGGCGCCGGCAGCATTCTTGGGACAGCGCAGAGCGGCCATATCGTCGCGGTCGGCTTCGATCTCTACTGCCAGCTCCTCAAACAGGCCGTCGCGCAATTGAAAGGCGAGAAGATAAAACCGCGCCTCGAGGTGGACTTGCGACTCGATTTCGTCGCGACGAATGAAGGCGAATATCTCGCCGCCGGTCCGAAGAAGTTGGTGCCGGCTTTCATTCCGACCGCCTACATCAGCGACGCCGCGCTCCGCATCCAGGCCTACCGGGCGCTGGCCGAGATCACGACCGCCGAGCAACTGCAGCGGCTCCGCCGCGACTGGCGCGACCGCTTCGGAAAGTGGGCCGCGGCGGTTGACAATTTGCTCCTGCTCAGCGAAATCAAGCTTTCCGCCGCCCGGGTTCGCGTCAGTCGGGTCGAGGTGCGCGAGAGCAAGTTGATGCTCACTCGACGGGGCGACTTTATCCTTGTCGGTGGCAAATTTCCTCGTTTAACTTCCGATAGAATTGATCTCCACCTCCCAGAAGTGTGGCAATGGTTAAAGCAACTTTGAATTTCATCTGGCGTTACCCGACGATGGCGCTGCTCGCCTTTTCCTGTTTTGGCGTGGCCGCGACCGCGTCGCCCACCCACGGCGCGGAATCGATCAACGGCATCGCCGCGATCGTGAACGACAAGGTCATCACCTACTCCGAGGTGCGCGACGTGGTTGAACCCCGCGAGCGCCTTCTGCGTTCGCAGTATTCCGGTCCGGAGTTGGCGAAAAAAATCACCGAATTGCGCAAGGCCGCGCTCCAGGATTTGATCGATCGCCAGCTCATCATCCAGTCCTTTGAAAAGGACAAACTCCAGATCCCGCCTCATTTCGTCGACGAGCGCGTCGACCAGGTAATCAAGGAAAGCTTCGGCGGCGACCGTCGCGCTTTCCTCAAGACGATGGAAGCGCAGAAATACACGATGTCGAAGTTCCGCGATCTCGAGCGCGACAAGATCATCGTGTCGGCGATGCGTTCCAAGAACGTGACCTCCAACCTCATCATTCCGCCGGGCAAGGTGGAGGAATATTATCGGACGCATAAGGAACTCTTCTCCAGCAAGGCGCAGGTTAAATTGCGCATGATCATGATTCCGGGGCACACCGAATCGGGTGGCGGCGTGGCCCAGACTTCGATGGCCGACGAGATCCGGTCCAAGCTCATTACCGGCGCGGACTTCGATAAAATGGCGCAGATGTATTCCGAAGACAGCACGCGCGATTTGGGCGGCGACTGGGGCTGGATCGACGACAAAACTCTCGCGCCGGAACTCTCGCGCATCGCCTTCAGCCTCAAGCCGGGCGAGATCAGCAAAGTGGTCGATATCGGCGGCAACCATTACATCTTGAAAGTGGAAGCGCGCCAGGGCGGTGACGCGAAACCGCTCAAGGACGTGCGCGACGAGATCGAGGCGCGACTGCGCCAGGAGCAGGCGCAGGAGCTTCAGGAACACTGGCTCGCCAGTCTCCGTTCGAAGGCTTACATCAAGACCTTCTAGGTTGGTTGCAGTTGCCAGCAACGGCGCGCCTGATCACAGTTGTGCCTTGCGCAAACGCATCGGCATCACGTTAGGCGATCCGGCTGGCATCGGGCCGGAGATCGTTCGCGCGGCTTTGGACTCGGGAAAATTGCCGGAGGCGGATTATCGCGTGCTCGGGGAATCGCAAGGGCACTCGTTAGGCCAACCCACGCCGGAGAGCGCGCGCGCCGCGCGGGTCGCGCTCGAGGAATCCGCCCGGCTCGCCCTCGCGGGAGAGATCGACGCGGTCGTCACCGGCCCCATCCACAAGGCGCGGATGTATGAAATTGGCTTCGAGTTTCCCGGCCAAACCGAATTCTTCGCCGCCCGCTGCGGAGTGGAAAACTTCGCCATGCTTCTGACCGGCGCCGGTCTCACCGTCGCGCTCGTCACCACGCATATTCCCCTGCGCCAGGTAGCGGACCAACTGCGCGGCGAAGAGATCGTTCGTGTCGGATCGCTCCTGGCCAATTTCCTCGCGCACAAAAAATCGCCCCGAATCGCGGTCGCCGGTCTCAACCCGCATGCCGGCGAGTCCGGCGCGCTGGGCCAGGAGGAAAACGAAATCATCAACCCCGCCGTGGTTGAGCTGCAACGTCTCTCAACTCTCAACTCTCAACTCTCAACCGAGTTCTCCGGCCCCTACCCGCCCGACACCATCTTCCACCGCGCGGTCGAGGGAGAATTCGAGGCCGTCCTTTGCATGTATCACGATCAGGGATTGATCCCGCTGAAACTGCACGCTTTTCATGAGGGCGTGAATGTGACGCTCGGTCTTCCATTTCCCCGCACCAGCCCCGATCACGGCACCGCCTTTGCGATTGCCGGCAAAGGAATCGCCCGGCCCGACAGCATGATCGCAGCCATCCGACTGGCGGTGGAACTCGCGGAGCGCGCTTCCAAAAAATGAGCAACCGCATTTCCCCGCTTCATCTCCTCTTGCTGTTGTTGATGGCGCTGGTCTTCGCCTGGTCAGCCTGGCAGCCCTACGATCGCACCACCTGGTGGCTCGAAGTCATACCCGGCATCATCGGCGCCGCGCTCCTCATCCTCACCTATTCCAGTTTTCGTTTTACGACGCTGGTTTACACGCTCATCACTCTTCACATCATTCTCCTCTGCGTAGG
>DASXYO010000184.1:0-12544 GCA_036502465.1 Chthoniobacterales bacterium | reverse complement strand
GAGCATCGAAGGCCAGCGGGTCAACCGGCAATACCGCACCGCGCTCTTCGAAACCTCCACGCCGGGCTACACCTTCCTCAACGCCAGCCTGAGCCGAAGATTCCGGATCGGCCCGGCCTACATCGATGCCTACCTGCGAGGGACCAACCTAACGAATGAAGAAGCGCGCGATCATCTTTCCTTCCTGAAGGATGTGCTTCCGCTGGAGGGCCGCAGCCTGATCCTCGGGCTGCGCACGACCTTCTAGGACAGATCGACGGATTACATACAGGCTTCTGCGCAGCCAGGCAGCCGATCAAAAGAAAAGCGACGGAGGGCGACCTCCGTCGCTTTTTGTTTCGGCGCGATTTGGCGGGCGGGAAAAGAAACCAAGCGCATCGGATGCAAGGTTTTTCCTCATGTACGTTTCGGGATTCCGGATTGCGCGGATTTCTCCCGCCGCCATGATTCGGGTTGTGGGCCGGGACGCACGCGCGCTGCGCGGTAGAAATCGTTCGTTGCGCGTTTATCGCCCGGGCGAGAGCGGGCGAGACGCAAAATCTGGCGAGCAAATCGCAAGCAAAGACGAGCCCCTATGATCATAAAACGCCTTGGTGATGACATGTCATCAATCACCACGTATCCGAGTGTTGAATTCGCTGGGCACGAGCACGATCGGGCGCTGCCCGCCAATATGTGGCGCGCCCGTAACTACATTCAGGAACACCTCGAGGAACATATTTCACTGACGTCGGTGGCGAGGTTCGCCGGCATCAGCGCCAATCATCTGAGCGACAAATTCAAGGCGGTAAACGGGGTGAACTTTGTCGATTACGTAGCGCGCGCGCGCTTTGACCGAGCGTGCGGTCTCCTGCCGGATCGCCACCTAAGAATCAGCGAGATCGCGTTCGAGGTCGGCTTTCAGTCGCTCTCGCAATTCAATCGCGTCTTCAAGAGGCTGTCCGGGCTCTCACCAACGGACTATCGCGTGCGGCACGAGGACCGTCGCAACGGAAATGGCAACGGAAACAGTCTTTCAGGGCGTCATGAACGCGGTGCGAATTTAGACCGGAAAAATGCGTAGCCGTCTGAAACCGACCCGGACAACACTGCGGCACCGTGTGGCAATCCAAGCTCACTAAGTGGTGTAAGGACAGGCACGAAAGGTTTTTTTGGTGCACTGGGATCGGTGCGGCGATTACCATCGTCCTGCTCTCCTGCAGCAGCCTCGACAGCGGTCGTTCCATCCTCGCGCCGCCCAGCATCCCGGGCGCGGAATTTGTCGGCTCGACGGAGTGCGCGACCTGCCATGAAGAAATCGCGCGTGACTTTCCCACGGCGACGCATGCGCGCCTCAAGGCGCCCGGGGACAACGCTAAAAATGTCGGCTGCGAATCGTGTCATGGGCCCGGGAGCCTGCACGTGAAGAGCGGCGGCGCGGTGCACACCATCGTCAATCCGCATAAGTCGCCCACGACCTGTTTCCAATGCCACCTGGAAGTGCGCGCGCAGTTTGACCTGCCGCATCATCACCCGGTCCTGGAAGGCAAAGTGAGCTGCGTCGATTGCCATAACCCGCACAAGGGAACGGCGATCAAGGGCGGAGGCACGGCGGGTCCCCAGGCGGTCAAGGGAGGCGGCACGGCATTGTTGGGCCAAAACGATACCTGCTTCCAGTGTCACACGGTGCAGCGCGGGCCGTTCGTCTTCGAACATGAAGCGCTCCGCGAAGGTTGCGTGACCTGCCACTCGCCGCACGGGTCGGTGAACCAGCGCATGCTCACAGAACGCAACCAGTCGCTCTGTCTCAAGTGTCACTTCCAGCAGCAGACCGCGCCTGGCCAGATCTTCATCGCGGATGTGAATCACTCCAGCTTCCTGCCGCAGGGCGCGTGCTGGTCTGCGGGCTGTCACGAAGCGGTGCACGGGTCGCAGGTCAGCCCGGCCCTGAGGTATTAAGCAATGAGCACGCTCTTTTACCGAAACCATCCTCGCTCAAGAGCGCAGATGGTCGCGCTCCTTGCCTGTGGTCTTTTCGCTACCAGCCTGACACTGCAGGCGGGTGAGACGGAAGTTCCGAAGACGAACGCCGATGGGACAGCGGTGGCGACCGACGCAGCGGAGGAACCGACTTACGATAACTGGATCGAGCTCGGCCTCGGCGGCATCATTACGAATGGAGACGCGGCGCAGTTCAAACAGGAGCATCATCAGTCGGGCGACCTCTTTGGCGGCATCCAGGACTTTCATTACGAGCAGAAGGTGGGGAAGAAGGGCCAGTTCTCGCTCGATGCCCACGCCATCTTCGATAACCATGACTACGATGTGAAGCTGGAGTTATCCCAACCGGACCTTGGTTACATTCGCGCGGGTTACACGGAGTTTCGCACCTGGTATGATGGCAACGGCGGCTACTTCCCGCTCAACGGGCAGTTCTTCCCGCCGCCCTTCGGTGAACTTCACCTCGATCGCGGCGAAGCATGGGTCGAGCTGGGGTTGCGTCTGCCGGATTGGCCGGAAATCACAGTGCGTTACTCCCATCAATTCCGTGAAGGCCAGAAAGATTCGACGAGTTGGGGCGACACGGCTTTGACAGGTGTGACGGTCGGAACCAGCAGCCGAAAGATTGCGCCGGCCTACCGCGATATCGATGAGTCGCGCGACATCCTCGCGGTCGACATCGCGAAAACCCTGGGTAACACCGATTTCGCCATCGGCATGCGCTACGAGCACGATGATAACAACGACCGGCTGCAGCTCGTGCGAAGCGTCGGTGCGCCCAACCAGCGTTTCATCACCCAGCAGGATCAAAACCAGCTCGATCTCTTCAGCGGCCATGCCACGACCGAGACACACTTTAGCGACGCCCTCTGGCTGACGACGGCATATTCCTACACGACGCTCGGGAGCGACATCGCCGGCTCACGGATCTACGGTCCGAGCTATAACTCTTCCTACAGCGATCCGATCACGACGCTCGGCGGGTTCGATCACGGCTACCTGAATCTCGTCGGCACTTCCGATGTGCGGCAGCACGTCGTAAACCTGAACCTGCGCTGGTTGCCCGCGAAAGATTTTACCGTTCTGACCGCCTTCCGCTTTACGAACGAAGAGAAGCAGAGTGACTCCGTTTTTCTCGAGACCAGCACCCGGGATGCTCCCCTCCTCCCGATGGCCGCGAGCAGCTTCGAGAATTTCAACACCTTTGCCGAAACTCTCGAGCTGCGCTACACCGGGCTCGCCGACTGGCTCCTTTACGGACGAGGCGATTGGGAACAGCAGTCCGGCGACATCCACGAAAGCATCGCCGAGATCGGCATGCCGGCGCTCGCCGGGATCAAGAACCTCGATTTATACCGGCAGAAATATACCGTCGGCTTCAACTGGTATCCGGCACAGACGGTTAACTTCGCCGGGCAGTATTATCACAAGATCTTTCGCTTCGATAATACCGCCAACAGCGACGGTCAGCGGCTCGAATTCCAGGAATGGAACACCGACAACATGAATATCCGCATGACCTGGCGACCGCGTATTCCGCTTAAGTTTGGGACACTGGCTCTCGTCACGCGCTACGATTTCACTACCTCCTCGGTGGTTGGCCAGTGGGCCATCCCTGACGATATCTCGCTCGCTTCCGAACATACCGCCCTCATCAGCAATCACGTCATTTCCGAGAGCGCGACCTGGAGCCCGCTCGCGCGGCTTTATCTCCAGGGTAATTTTTCCTACGTCCTGAACGAGACCAAGACACCGGGAGCGAATATCGAGATCGTGGCGGGTGCGGGACCGAGCGTCCTAAACTTCCAGAACGACTACTGGACTCTGGACGGCAGCGTCGGTTACCTGATCAACGATAAGACCGACCTCCGCGTCTCCTATTCCTATTACCGCGCGAACGACTACGTGAACAACGCCCTCGCCAGCCAACCCTATGGCTCCGACGCCACTGAGCACACCGCCTCGGCCACGCTCAGCCGCCAGCTCACGAAGAGGATCCGGCTCCAGTTGCAGTATAGCTATTTCCATTATACCGACGGCGCATCCGGTGGATTCAACAACTACGAGGCGCATTCCATCTTCTCCACGCTTGCCTTTGCTTTCTGACGCTATCATGAACGATGGATGGTCACTGGAGGGATGGGCGCCGTCCCGTCCGATCGCTGGAGAACCAGGAGAGCGCCGAGGTTACGAAAGAGCCGTGGACGACACGGCGGTCGCCCCTCCAAATTTCAAACGCGCAATAACCCGTATTCTGTTGGTCGCATCGACCACCTTCGTGTATCTTCTCGCAGTATTAACCTGAAAGACTAACCTTATGAAACTGACTACTATCGCCGCCATCGGCCTCTGTGCCGCGGCGGCCACCACTACGGTCCGCGCCGGCGACGCCGCGGCCAACTGGAACGCAGACTGCATGCAGTGCCACGGCAAGACTGGAGCCGCGGACAGTAAGATGGGGCAGAAGCTGGGCGCGAAGGATTTCACCGATCCGAAGGTGCAGGCTTCCTTTACCGATGCGGATGCCGCCAAGGCGATAAAGGAAGGCATCAAAGACGGCGGTAAGACGAAGATGAAAGCCTTCGGCGACAAGCTAAGCGACGATGAGATCAAGGCGCTCGTCGCCTACGTGCGCGGCCTGAAGAAGTAAGGTGCGCTCTTCTCGCGGACGCTCGCAGTATCGGGGCGCCCGTCTTACTTGAGACTCTTGATGTAAGCCACGAGGGCTTTTAGCTCCTCGTCGCTCACGTCTACGGGCTGCATCTCACCCTTGATCATGGCGGCGTTGGGATGCCGCAAGAGTTGCGAAAGCTCCGTCGCCGGCAGCTGCGCGATTGCTCCTCCCAGCTTCGGGGCGGCATCTGTCCCGATGCCGTTCTCGCCGTGGCAGGCGTCGCACGACTGGTCGCCATAGACCTTCTTTCCCGCAGCGGCGAGCGGATCAAGCACGACGACAGATCGGGCGGAAAGAGTGTTCGCCGCCACCTCCGGCTGGAAAGGTTCTTCCATAAACTTCCTGGTCTCTTCGTCCTGACGCGCGACCTGTTTGGCAATCGCCGGGTCGAGCCGGTCTTCTCGTTTGCTGAGTAACCCGAAGACGATCAGCGTGCCGAGAATCACGAGATAGATCCCGACTGCAAACGGCCGTTTCCACGGGCGACGCTCGAGCCGCCGATCGATGAAGGGCAGCGCGATCACGAGGAGCGCGGTGAGCGACGGAATGATCACGATGCCGAAAATGGCGAGTGAGCCCTTGAAATACTTGAGCCATTGGAAAATCGGCAGGTAATACCATTCCGGGCGCGGGACGTATTGGGTGTCGGCCGGGTTCGCCTTTGGTCCCAGCTCAAAGGGATGGAAATGCGCCAGGAATCCCAGCACACAGATCATGAACAGCGCCACCATCGTATCCATCAACACCTGGCGCGGATAAAACCGCTCCGTCGGCAGCTTGGGCCGGACCGGGTCTTCACTCGGCGGACCGGCTGCGCCGGCCTTGCGGAAGAGATAGACATGCGCCGCCACTAACCCGAGGATCGCCACCGGCAAGAGGAAGACGTGCGCGACAAAAAAGCGCGAGAGCGTCAGCGTACCCATCTCGTTCCCACCACGCATGAGGCGCTTGAGTCCTGCGCCTATCCACGGCACCTCGCTCGCCATATTCGTTCCCACTGTCGTCGCGAAATAAGCCTTCTGGTCCCAAGGCAAGAGATAGCCGGTGAAGGACATGGCCAGCATTAACCCGAAAAGCGCGACGCCCGAGATCCAGAGCACTTCGCGCCGGCCCTTATAGGCGCCATAGAGAAAGGTTTGGGTGAGATGCAGCAAGAGCACGACCACGACCGCGCTTGATCCATAGGCATGCAGGCTGCGCAGGAAGGATCCGGCCGTCACCTCCTTCATGATATAGGCCACGGTGGTGTGCGCGTGATCCGCGGTCGGCGCGTAATAGAGCGCAAGCGCAATCCCCGTGACCACTTGCGAGATAAAGAGAAACAGCAAAACCGAGCCGAAGACATAGGCCCAGCGCGCCCCGCCCGGGATTGGCTCGTCCAGCGCCTCGTGCATCACTTCCGTGATCCCCGTGCGCCGATCGAACCAGCGATAGATCCGCGGCCAGCGCCTGGCGTAGAGATGGGCGCCCTCTTGCATAGGCGCCGGCAGGTTTGGGTCAGCCATAATTGTTAGGCCAGCACTTCCTTGGTCGCGACCAGTTGCCGGAAATATTGGTAGCGCACCTGGAGCGTTCCATTCGCCACCTTGCTTTCCAGTTCATCCATCGAACGCGGCGACGGACCCGACACCCGCGTTCCATCTTCCTGAAACACCGCGCCGTGACAGGGGCAGAGGAATTCCTGCTTCGCCTGATTCCATGGGATCGAACACCCGAGATGCGGGCAGATCGGCGAGAGCACGCGCGGCGTCGTTCCGGCTTTCGTCGGCAGGATGTAAATCGCCTTTTCCGACACGATCTTTCGCCAGCCATCGCGCTGTTCCACCGTGATCAGCTTCTTCACTGGCTCGGTAATACCGGTGAATTCGTCCACCTTGCCGACATCCGACCAGGCCGTCTTCGTCGCGGAGGCAAAGAGAGGGTGGAGCGCGAAGCGGATTACCGGCACTGCGAGCGCCGCCCCCATTACGACTGAGCCTAACCCGAGCAGCACGCCGAGAAACGAACGCCGGGTAATTGGATCGGCGGACTCAATCGTTTCGACGCGAGTCGCGCCAGGGTCGTTAGGCAAAGGAGACGAATTCATGCAACCGGCAACAGTTGTGATTTTGGAAAAAACCGGGAAGGCGGCAAGCCAGATCGTCAAAATCCGTAAAAATGCGGAAAGATTTTTCGTGCCAGCAACTCCGCGTTCAAGGTATGAAACTAGAAGCGATAGTGAGGAATCGACGGAACAGAGACGCGAGACGCGTAAAGAAAGATAATTCTGCTCAAGATTGAGTCGCCTTCTGGCTGCGTCTTTCGTCTTAGTCCTGACAGAAGCTTCAAGAAAATGCCAGGCGAAATGGAATCCCAGGAGGCAGCGAAGGAAGAGAATTTCTTCCCGAAGGGAGCGCTCTTTTTCTTTGGACTGCTTCTCCTGTTTTATGCCGCGATCTGGTTTGTGATTTACGGAATCATGATCGTGCGAAGCTGACGGCAATGACGATCTTCCAACTGGAAAAACGGATCGTCTGGGTGGCGCTGGTCTTTGTCCTCCTCCTCTTCGGGTTCGCCGCGCTGGCCATCAATACGTTTCACATCGGGCTCCCGACCTGCCTGACGAGCGTAAAACCCTTTACGAAGGGCGAGCTGATCACCCATTCGCCGACGCACTATGAGCTGCACTACGTCGCGCGGATGTGGCGCTTCGAGCCGCCAGAAGTAACGGTGCCGGCGGGGTCGACCGTCGATATCTACCTCAGCTCGGCGGATGTGACTCATGGCCTGATCTTGTTAGGCACCGATCTCAACCTTATGGCCGTGCCGGGAGTCGTGAATTACACGCGGGTAAAATTCGCCAAACCGCGCTCCTATCAACTGCTCTGCCACGAATACTGCGGGACCGGGCACGATCGCATGGCCGCGACTCTGCGGGTGGTGGATGCGGCGAGCTTTCATCCGCAGGCGAGCGCGCCGGAGCCGAAAATTCAAACTGATCCGCGTTACAAGCTGCTCGAGGCAAAGGAATGCATGAGCTGTCATTCCATCACCGCGGAGGCTGATCTCGCTCCCTCCTTCAAGGGAATCTACGGGCGAACCGAGAAGATGACCGACGGCTCAGTCATAACGGTCGATGACGTCTACCTGCGCGAGGCGATCCTCGATCCCGACCACAAGATTGTCGACGGCTATGACGATCTCATGCCCGAGCCGGTGCTGACCGATGAGGAAGTCGAGCAAATAATCCAGTACCTGAAGACGCTCAAATGACCGCAATGGAACAGCCTAACGAAGACAGCATCCAGATCGAAGCCGGCCTTCGCCGCATGATCTTGATCGAACTCATCTTCCCGGTCGTCCTTCTTGTTCTGGGGATTTATCACGGAATGATGCAGGTGCTTTACCGCGCCGGCATTCTTCATCGCACCCAAGTGCTCGGGATTGAGTATTTCCAGGGGCTGACTCTGCACGGGGTGGTGAATGCGATTGTCTTCACCACTTTCTTTGCCGTCGCCTTCGGCTACGCGATCGTGCGTTTCTATCTGCGCCGCCCGCTCAACATGAAGGTCGCCTGGCTTTCGTTCACTCTCATGGTAGTCGGCACCTTGTTGGCGGCGGCGGCGATTCTTTCCGGGCAGGCAACAGTGCTTTACACCTTCTATCCGCCGCTGCGGGCGCATCCGGCGTTTTATGTGGGCCTGGTGCTGGTGGTGGTGGGTTCCTGGGTCGCCTTTCTGAACTGGCTGCCTCCTTACTTTGCCTGGAAACGCGAGCATCCCGGCGGCAAGATGCCACTGGCGGTCGTTGGTATCTTCGCCACTTTCATCGTCTGGATCATCGCGACCGTTCCGGTCGCGATCGAGATCCTGTTCCTGCTCATCCCCTGGTCGATGGGCTGGGTTCCGACGGTCAATGTGCCGCTCGCGCGGATGCTCTTCTGGTTCTTCGGTCATCCACTCGTCTACTTCTGGCTCCTCCCGGCTTACGTCATGTATTACACGATGTTGCCGAAGCTCGCCGGCGGGAAGCTTTACTCCGACTTCGCCGGTCGGCTGACCTTTCTCTGGCTCGTGGTCTTTTCCGCGCCGGTCGGGATTCATCATCAATTCACTGAACCCGGGATCAGCGACACCTGGAAATTCGTTCACGCCTTCTTCACCATGCTGGTCGCTGTCCCAAGCTTCGCCACGGCTTTCACCATGGCCGCCTCGATGGAACATGGCGCGCGCCAGAAGGGCGGGCGCGGTTTGTTCGGGTGGTGGAAGAAGCTTCCCTATCTCGACAAGGATCGCTGGCTCTTTTCCTACCTTTTTTCCGGACTGGTCATCTTCATCTTTGGTGGAGTTACCGGAATCATTAACGCGTCTTACAACCTCGACACCGTAGTGCATAACACTTCCTGGCTGCCCGCGCACTTCCATCAAACTGTCGCCGGCCCGGTTTTTCTTTCCTTCATCGGAATGAGTTTGTTCCTGAGCGCGACGCTCACCGGTAAACCAATCAAATTCCCAGGCTGGAACGTCTGGGTGCCGTATCTCTGGACGATCGGCATCATGATTTTTTCCACTGGCGGATTTATCAGCGGAGCCGCGGGCGAACCGCGTCGCACAAATCTCGGCCTGACGTATTCCAACCCGCAGTCCCCGCTCTATCATGCCGACTGGCAGTTCTCCAGGATTTGCACCACGATCGGCGGCATACTCATGACGATCGCCGCGCTGATCTTTTTTGTGGTGTTCTTCGCCACGCTTTTCGGCCGTGCGACGCGAAGGGGTGGGCTCGAGTTGATCGTCTCGGAGCCTTATCATGATGAGTCTGTCCCCGCGGTGCAGGGTTTTACCCCGTGGCTGATCGGGGCCGCGCTTCTTCTTGTGATTGCCTACGCGCCTCCAATTACACAGACGATCCGGAGCGGCTTCCCCGGCGCACCGGCTTACTCGCCGGCCAATCCTCTTCCAGTAAGCGGCTCGCCGAAACAACCGTGAGGACGCTTTTCGCGCGCCGATTGCTACCGGCTCTGATTGCGACCTCGCTCGTTTCGACTTCGCTTCATGCGGGCCTGGTCGAGAACGTCGCGCCGCAACTTGGAAGAGCCGTCGCGCCCGTGAGCTGGGTCGATGGGAGCGGACGCGCACATCGTTTGTCGGAATTCACCGGCTATCCCGTGATCCTGCTCCCGGTTTACACGCGCTGCCGAACGGCCTGCGTGACGAATCTTAGCCGCTTGAAAGGCGCGCTGGCCGAGGCGGCAGCTGATCCGACGCAATTCCGGGTCCTGCTTTTTTCTTTTGACCCTACGGACACTCCAGAGGTGCTGGCCAGCTATCGCGCTCGGGAAAGTGTGCCGCTGAGCTGGTCGATCGGGAGCGCCGCCAAACCGGAGGTCGCCGCATTGCTCGACTCGATCGGGTATCAGGTCGGACAGGCGGGGAAGGAGTTTACGCATCCCAACATGCTGGTCTTCCTTGATGGCAATATGCGGATCGCGAAATGGATTTACGGGAACGATTATTCCGGGCGCGATATTGATGTGGCCTTGCGGGTGGCGGCGGGCGAGAGCGACTGGGTCGGCCGTCATTCCGACGTGCTCTACGCGCTCCTGCTTTTCGGCCTGACGCTGAGCGCGGTGGCGCTTTCCTTTTACGTGATGAGACTGGGCGCGACCCGGAGATCGCTCGCCGTTCCGCCGGCCATCTGAATGCAGCGCCGGCAGCGGCCCGCGTTTGTGATCAGCGTGAAGGAAGTGGTATGATAAAGTTTGGAATCCAAGCCATGCAACTGACACGAACAGCTTTTGGAATGTGGAGCGGCGGACGCTTCATGCACTTTGGCGAGGTCGTCGAGGACGACCGTTTCATCGCCCTTATTCGCCTCGCTTATGAAAAAGGGATTCGCACTTTCCTGACCGCCGATGTCTACGGCGCGGGCGAAGCCGATACGCTGCTCGGTCGCGCGTTGGAAGGAATCCCGCGCGATAGCTATTGCCTGGTAGGCGCGGTCGGGCACGATTTTTACCAGGGGCAGCGCGATGGCTCGAAAGGTTTTCCCCGTTTCACGAGCGAGCTGCTGCGCAAACCGGCGGACTACGCGAGCTATCTGCGCTCGGCGACGGAAAAATCGCTCGCGCGCTGCCGGGCGGATCGCTTCGATCTGCTCCTGCTGCATAATCCCGACGCGACGGGCTACGCGAGCGATCGGGTGTGGCAGGGGATGGAAAAACTGAAAGAGACTGGCCTAACGAGTCAGCTCGGAATCGCGCCCGGACCCGCGAACGGGTTCACCCTGGATGTGATTCTCAGCCTGGAGCGGTTCCAGGGGTTGATCGATTGGGCGATGATCATTCTAAATCCGCTTGAGCCGTGGCCGGGCCGGCTTGTGTTGCCGGCGGCGCGCAAGAGCGGGACGAAAATTCTGACCCGGGTGGTCGATTACGGCGGGTTGTTTCACGACGACGTGAAACCGGGACATCAATTTGCGCCGCGCGATCATCGCACGTTTCGCCCCGCCGGCTGGGTCGAAGCGGGCGCGGCGAAGATCGACCGGATGCGCGCCATCGCCGAGGCGCACGGCCTAACGATGCTGCAATTGGCCTGCCTTTGGAATCTCCAGCAGGAGCCGGTGCAGTGCGTCGTGCCGACATTCATCCAGGAGCTGGGCGCGGACGCAAAGCAGATCGAAACGAAGGTGGAGGAACTGGCGAGTCTCCCCGAGGTGATTTTCACCGACGACGAGCGCGCGCAGATCGCAGAGATCGGCGACAACGCCAATTGCATGAGTCTGAAAGGCGCGAGCGCCGAACACACGGGCGACCCCCTGCCCGATCGCTGGCCGCTCAACTCCGAACTGGACGCGGTCGCGAACCGCTGGAAAATCGATCCGGCGCGCGATCTGGCGAACGCGATGCACGCGGACGCTGCGCGGTAGCTACTCGGCCGAGGAACGCTAGAGTCACTCACTTATGAAATCATTTCTCACTGCCTTGCTCATAGGCACACTCCTCGGCGGGTTGCACGCCGAGACCCCCGCCGCGGATGCGCCCGAGTTGACCAAGCTCCTGCGGGAATTTCTCGCCGGCGCGGGGCGCAACGACGCCGCCATTCACGAACGGTTCTGGGCGGACGATTTGATTTACACGACTTCGAAAGGCGAGCGCAAAGACAAGGCTGCAATCATGAAAGAAGTGCGCTCCGAAGCGCCCGCCAAGCCGGGAGATGAGACCACCGTCTTCACGGCGGAGGACATTCGCATTCACCAATACGGCGAGACCGCGATCGTCGCGTTTCGCCTCGTCGGCACGACCGACAAGGACGGGAAAAAGACGATCAACAAATATCTCAACACCGGCACGTTCCTGAAACGCAATGGCCAATGGCAGGCGGTCGCATGGCAGGCGACGATCATCCCCGAGAAAGAAAAGCCGAATCCGTAAACGATGGGTGCGATCGCATCACGCTTTCCGGCAGAGCGGCGATAGCAACTGCGGGCCGAGGGTGATGCTCGCCGCTTGGTTTTTGCTGTGCAGTTTTTTTTGTGCGTGACCTTCGTCGTCGGGTCGATGCCGAAGATGCGGAAGGTTTCATCAGACCAGCGGGGCGGTTTTTGCGCACGATTTTCCCGATTCGTCAGGTCAACTTCCCAGCTTCCCATGTGCGCGACCCGCTGCGCGAGGGCAAGGTTGGCTTCACTTTGGCGGACCTGTTCGTCGGCCTGCTGCTGCTGACTGGCGTCGGCCGCCACGACCAACCGCGCGGCACGCTGCCGAAAGGTGATCGGGGTGGAATGAATGAGGACGAAAATGAGCGAGCCATCCTTGCGCAAGTGGCGCCAGCGGCCGCGGAAGCCCGCTCCATCCACTTGCCGCAGCATCTGGATGAACTGTTTCACGTCGGCAGGCGGCCGAATGTCACG
>DASXYO010000183.1:0-2517 GCA_036502465.1 Chthoniobacterales bacterium | reverse complement strand
CGCCAACCGGCGAATCTCATGTGTCTATTACTTTTACGCGAATCCCCGTCGCTTCACCGGCGGGGAACTCAGAGTGTACGATACCTGGGTCACGCCTACCGGCGACACAGCTGCCGCGACGTACACGACGCTCACGCCAGTCGACAACAGCATCGTGTTCTTTCCGAGTAGCGTGTTCCACGAGGTCCGCCCCGTTTGCAGCGAGAGCGATGCATTTGCGGGCAGCCGCTTTACGATGACGATCTGGTTCCGTGAAGGAACCCGCCCAACGCCGTTCGACGTGTCAAAAGCGCCGGCATGAACTGCGGACTAGAATTTTGTTGGTGTGGGCGTCGGAGTATGTGATTTTGCCTCCGCCACCGCCGGTACAACAACGGTTTCGACAACGGGGAGCATCAACGCTAATGTGGACGATAGCGCCAACCGCCGAATCAGCGCGCGTCGAGTCCCGGCGAACCGGGATTCCGGACCATCGAGCATCACGAGCCCGGTCTCGACCAGCTCGGAGAGGGCCAAGTCCACGATCTCCTCATCGACGGGGAGCCCTGTGCGGCGATGAATCTCGCCGGCCATCTCAAACTTTGAGGCGTTGCCGTCGCACAAATCGTACACCGCAGCAGCGCTCTGGTTGAGAGCATGAGCCTCCAGGCTCCCCTCCTTCAGGGCCAGAATCTCGTCTGCCGCCCGCTCGATCTCAACACCCTCAACTCGCCGGGCCACCATTGACAGCTCCATGAGCCTCGAAACCCCTTAACCACCGTACGTCCTGGGCCAGAAACCGTCAAGAAACGAATGTTCCGTCAGTGTCGAAGAGCTACAGACAAACCAGAGCACACCGCGACGAACAAACGCGTCCTTGCGCTTTTTCCTCTCGCCGACGCCCGCGCCTCGTCCGCCTGGCTCGCGCGCACCCTCTGAACGCGTCAGGTGCTCTTTCGCCCCTCGATGCCAGGAGACGCCCGGAATTGCTGGCGTTTGGCAACCGCGTACCCAGGCCATTGCCCCACGGGGTAACCATAGGGGAACGTTTCGTTGCATTTATGCAAAACTTTCGGCCAGAGCGGCTGAGATTTCTGCGGCCCAGGTCGCCGCCGCCGTCCGGTTGCG
The DNA here is from genome assembly GCA_036502465.1 of Chthoniobacterales bacterium. GTDB lineage: Bacteria > Verrucomicrobiota > Verrucomicrobiia > Chthoniobacterales > UBA10450 > Palsa-1392. The sequence continues at coordinate 1,410 of DASXYO010000183.1, read as the reverse complement.
GCGACAATGCGAGAAACGTCGTTTTGACGGTAGGAAACAATTATTGAGCGGCTCGATAAATATTCCCGACACTGTTTCGTGTGTTTGGCGGAAGGAAACATATTTGACAATGTCAATAAATGTTCCAGACACGGATACGGTCGTTTTACCCGACGCGAAACGACGTTTTGGCGGAACGAAATACGGCGTCGACCTAGCGCTACGATAGAGCGCTGCGCGATAGCGCTACGCGAGGTCCTGGCCGCCAGGACGGCAGAGTCGGGCCCCGCCGGGCTATACCTGCCCGCGAGGCGTCCCACGGGCTTCCTAGGGCTTCCTACGCGCCCCCGTAGCCGCCCTCGGTCGCCACGGCCTCGAGCAGCGCCGCCGCGAGCTCGGCCGCAGCGCCGATCGGAAGCGTAGGCCTGCGCCGCAGCTTGGCGGACATCGACCGCGCTCTGGCGGAGCGCCACTGCGAATTCCGACGCAATCCGGCCACCGATTCCGATTTGAAGCCGGCCGGGATTCCGATTTGATGTCGGCCACCATTCCGAAATGAAGCCGGCCACCTGAGCTGTTGAAGGCTCAGCCCGTTTGCTCCCCGCGAATCAGCAACCGAGGCAGTCCTCGCCCGTCGATGGTCGACGAGGAGATGGGGATGCCGGCGAAGCGGGAACTGAGCATGCGACAATTGCGAACACTGTTGCGGCTGCACCACGGCGGGGTGAGCGCGCGCGAGATCGGGCGGCGTCTGGGCGTGGCGCGCTCGACGGTCCAGGACAATCTGAAACGGGCGGCAGCGGCGGGGCTAGCGTGGCCGCTTGCGGATGACGTCACCGACGAGGCGCTGGAGCTGCGGCTGTTCGGGCGCGCCGGAAACGAGACCGGCCAGCGGCGTCGGATCGAACCGGATTGGGCGACCTTGGCGCGCGAGTTGAAGCGGCCCTGCGTGACGATGATGATCCTATGGGAGGAATATCGGGAGATCAAGCAAGAGGGTTATGGCTACAGCCGGTTCTGCGATCTGCTTCGCGGGTTCGAGCGACGGCTGAGCCCGGTGATGCGCCAACACCATGTCGCGGGAGAAAAGGCGTTCGTGGACTATTCGGGCAAGCGGATCGGGATCGTCGATCCGACGACAGGCGAGATTCACGAGGCCGAGATTTTCGTCGGCGTGCTCGGGGCTTCGAATCTAACTTATGCCGAGGCGACGTGGACGCAACAGTTGCCTGATTGGACCGGCGCGCATGTGCGCATGTTCCGCTTCTTCGGCGGTGCCCCTAAATTGCTGGTTCCCGACAATCTGAAGAGCGGCGTCAACAAGGCGTCTTTCTACGATCCCGAGATCAACCGAACCTATGGCGCGATGGCGGCGCATTATTCGGTGGGAATCCTTCCGGCGCGGCCTCACAAGCCACGAGACAAGGCGAA
>DASXYO010000182.1:0-15960 GCA_036502465.1 Chthoniobacterales bacterium | reverse complement strand
TGCCCAGATGGCGTCGTCCATGAACTGCATCCCCTGCCCTTTGCCGCTCACGATCACGTCCTGCAATTTCTGGGTCGCGCCCTCGCGGATGATGGAGGAAACGGCGTTGCTCGAGATGAGAATTTCGTTGACCGCGAGCCGGCCGCTGCCATCGGCGCGCTTGAGCAAGAGCTGCGCGAGAACGCCGCGGAGGGAGTTGGCGAGCATGGTGCGCGCCTGCGGGTGTGTGTCGGCCGGGAAAACGTCGATCATACGGTCGATCGTTTTGCGGGCGTTGTTCGTATGCAGGGTGCCGAAGACGAGCAGGCCAGTCTCGGCCGCAGTCAGCGCGAGCGAGACGGTCTCGAGATCGCGCATTTCGCCGACGAGGACGATATCGCAATCTTCGCGCAGGGCGGCTTTCAGCCCCGCCGGGAAAGTCGAGGAGTGCTCCGGCACTTCGCGCTGGGTGATGATGCTGAGCTTATTGTTATGCACGAACTCGATCGGCTCTTCGATCGTCACGATGTGCCGCGCGTAGTTGGTGTTGATGTAATCGATGAGCGCCGCCAGGGTGGTCGACTTGCCGGAGCCGGTCGGACCGGTGACGAGGACGAGGCCGCCGCGCAGATCGCCGAATTGCCTAACGATCGGCGGGATTCCCAGCTCTTCCAAAGTCGCGATGCGGGTCGGGATGAGACGAAAGACGGCGCCGTAGCCGTTGGTTTGCTTGAGGAAGTTGCAGCGGAAGCGCGATTTCTCATCCATCTCGTAGGCGAAATCGTAGTCGCCGCGCTCCTCGAAGATTTCCCAGCCCTTCGGTCCGGCAATTTCGCTCAACATCGTGACCGCCTCCGAGCGTGTGACCGGCTCTGGGCGAATCGCCATGACGTCGCCGTGGCGGCGAATTTTGGGCGGTTGCCCTTCACCGATGTGGAGATCGGACGCGCCTTCGTTGACCAGGACGTTGAAGAATTTATCGATGTAGGGCATGGGATTAACCGCGGATTACGCGGATTTCACGGATGGGAAATGCAGGTCCGCGGGCGACGCAGGATGCTCCACTTTTTCGTTTACAATCCGCTTCCACGTAAGGCTGGCGTTCTTGAAGTTGAGAAGCAATGCCAGCTTTGGGCCAGTGATATTGAGATAACCAAGCATCTGCGCGACGTGGCTTTCATTGAAAGCCGAAACGACCTTGCCATCTACAATGACACGGTCATCCACGATCATGTCGGGGATGAGATTCCCGATCATCTCGCCACGATAGATGACGGGAAACGAACTTTGTGAAGCAACGCGGTGGCCGGCCCGACCGAGTTCAATCGTCATCGCCCTCTCGTAGAGTTTTTCGTCGAGTCCAGGCCTTAACTCGTTAAGCACCTCCATTGCGATGCCGATAATGGAGCGGCTCAATTCTGCATGAATCATTTTCCCCATTCGTGAAATCTGCGAAATCCGCGGTTCAATCCTCCGTGGGTTAACTCCCCACATGTTCGCGCATGGCGAGCTTTTGCTCGGACCGGCTGTAGGCTTCTTCCGCGCTGATCAAGCCCTGGTCGTAAAGTTGAACGAGCGAGTCATCCATCAGGCGCATGCCCTGTTTGCGGCCTGTCTGGATGATACCGGGCAACATAAATGTCTTGGCTTCGCGAATGACGTTGGCGACGGCCGGGGTGTTAGTCAGGACTTCGAGAGCGAGAACGCGGCCTTTGCCATCGATCCGCGGCACGAGTTGCTGGCTGATGACGCCGCGCAGCGATTCACTCACCATGACGCGGATCTGGTCCTGTTGATCGACCGGGAAGACGTCGAGCAGACGATCAAGGGTACGCGAAGCGTTCCCGGTGTGAAGAGTGCCGAGGACAAGGTGGCCGGTTTCCGAGGCGGTGATGGCGAGCGAGATGGTCTCGAGGTCGCGCATTTCTCCCACCATGATGACGTCCGGATCTTCACGCAGCGATCCACGCAGGGCGGCACCGAACGACTTGGTGTGGGTGTGAACCTCACGCTGGGTGATGTGGCAACCCTTCGGCTGGAAGACGTACTCGATCGGGTCCTCAAGCGTGATGATGTGCTCCTTCCGCTCAATATTCACCTGCTCGACGAGCGAAGCGAGGGTAGTCGACTTGCCGCTGCCGACCGAGCCGGTGACGAGGATAAGGCCGTTGTGGAAACGGGTGAGCAGCTTGAGGTGTTCGGGCAGCCCCAGCTCATCCATCGTTCGCACCTTGGTGCTGATGATGCGGAAAACGATGTCTATCCCGAGGCGTTGCCTAACGACGCTGGTCCGGAAGCGGCCAAAATCGGTGGCGTAGGCAAAATCGACATCGCCGCGTTCGGCGAGCTGCTCGCGCTGCGCCTCGTTGAGAAAGCCGGCCGCGAGAGCCGCGGTGTCTTCCGCGGTCAGCTTCGGAGCGTCGGGCCAGATCGGCTGGAGGATTCCGTAATGTCGCCAGATCGGCTGGGCATTGACCCCCAGATGAATATCAGACGCGCCACTCTGCTGCCCGATCTCCAGGTATTGGTCGACGTGCGGCGTAGCGGGGGCGGCGGCGGTGGAAGTTTCAGCAAGCATGCGGAAGCGGCCTCAGAGGATAGGCAACCGCTTCCCGGGCGTAAACGGAATTCAACTACCAACTACTCGCGGGGCGTCCTTTTTCGCCACCTCTCTTGGCGCCCTTTTTCGCGAAGTAACTCACCACCATGGGCTGCACGAGCGTCATGCCGAGTTTCAGCAGGCCGATCAACGCACCGGATTGGAGCAATGTTTTTTCCTGGGTCCGCGCCTTCTTGCCGGTCACTCCGACGTAAACCTTTTGGGTACGCGCGCGCAGGAGCGCGAGACAAAGGCCGACGGCCAGCGCCGCGCCGACCCAGACGACCGTGTGCCGTTGGAAAGCCTTCCGGAACTTGAGCGGGAAATTCAGTTCGTAGCGCATCCCGTCCATGTCGCGCACCACCAGCTCGCGCGACTGGGCGATCTTCCTGCGCAACTCTACGGGCGTTTCGTCTGATCCAGATTTTTCAGCCATTCGGTATCCTCTTTCAAAACGCTCGCGGTATCGCGGAACATGGGATGTTTCAAATTGCCCCGCGCGATGATGAGGCAAAACAGCGCGATCCCGAAATGGAGCAGGGCCACGACCAGCGCGACCCAGATCCATGAAATCCCGAGCAGATGCGCGATTCCGACGATCGCAAAGACAATCAGGTAAACGAATCCCAGCAGCGAAAGGATCAAAGCTGCGATTGCGCAGACCACGACGGTCACAAGATGTCGAATCGCCGACTTGGACTCGCTGGCGGCGAGCTTTAGCCGGCTCTCGACAAATTGCGTGAACGACGAGACGAGCGATTTCAGGTTTTGCCGCAACCCGCGGTGTCCCGCGGGATTACGGAACGGCATGGAACCTTCCGCCATCGATTTGCGCCTAACGACGGAAAATCAAGCCGAGCACAAACCCAATGCCGAGCGCGGTGAAGACCGCCTTAGTGGGGTTGTCGCGAACATATTGTTCGGTGTCGTCCTGGAAAGTCCGGACACGGTCAGTAGCATCATTCCACACTTCCTCGGCCCGGCCGCGATACTGGTCGGCCACCGCGCCGGCGGCGGACTTAAATTCCTCGGCCGCCTTGCGCGCATGCGTCGTCCCGCTTTCAACCTTATCCTCGGCCTTGGGCGGGATCGATGCGTTCTCTGTCTTGTTTTCGTCAGCCATATTCTTCTCCTTGTTTGAGACCGGCTTTTTTTGGCCGGTCGTTTTCCGTCTCTTCAACGGTGAATTTTTTCTCTCTGGGGATACGGAACTGGATGGCGCGCTGCGCTTACGATTCTCACGATCGCCGCCCGCCGCCGCCACGGTTTACTTCGCCCGGAAAATAATCCGCGCCTTGGTCAGGTCGTAGGGCGAAAGCTCGACCTCCACCTTATCGCCCGGGACGATACGGATGAAATGCTTCCTCATCTTGCCGGAAATGTGCGCGAGGACGTTGCGCTGCCCGGCCAGATCGACCCGAAACATCGTGCCCGGCAACACCTGGGTCACGGTGCCTTCCGTCACGATCTGCTCTTCCTTCGGCATGGCGGAAGTATAATGCCTAACGGCCGGTTCTCAAGTCGCGCGCCGCTTACTCGCCGCGAACGGAGACGACCGGGAGGTACACGCGTTCGTCGTCACGTCGCCACCAGGCTCCCGTTTTTGCGTGTTCCGCGCGGGTGCTGAAATGGTAGCGATAAATATTTGCCCGCAGATAATGCGGCGGTTTTCCCGGGAATGGGTTTTTGCCTAACAATGCCACGACATCGGGTGAATTTTCGAGAAGCCGCACGGCCAGGCCGAGAAACCAGGGATTCTGCCGCACCTCGCCGAGGGCCGCGAACCACATCTGCCAATCGAGGCGCGGCTGGTGCGGCTCGACAAATGCGGGCATTCGGTCGAGCGCGCCCGGTTTCCATTTGAACTCATAGGCTTTCCACTCGGTCCCGTCGTCGCTCCCTTCGAGGATGATCTCCGGCCGTTCCTTCGTCATGACGCGGAAGAGGCCGTAGCCATTCACGATCCGGAAAGGCGCGAGCGCGTTGTAGAACGTCTCGAGCGCGGGCGGCCAGCGGAGATCAGGTTTGAAGCCGTTGCCGATGAGGAGGGCGTTGAACGGCATCGTGAGGAAAATCACCGCCGCCGGCACCCAAACGTGCCAACCTCGTTGAGCCGATTCCGGATTCGTTAGGCGACGACCAGGCCACGCGACGTCATCGATCAACAGAAGACAAAGCGCGAGGGTCAGGAGATTGAAGAAAGCGTAGTTGCCGGTCAGGCCGATGACGATCTGGAGCAGGACAAACAACCCGCAGCCGAGTAATCGCAGCCGCCGCGGAAACCAGATCAGGAACGGCACGATGATTTCGATGCATAGCACCGACGCGGTCGAGAATTGCTTCACCCACTCGGGCGATTTATCCGCCCACCAACCGAGGACAGTCGGCAAGGGTTGCGTCCAGTAGTGATAATCGAGCGCGCTCAGGTTCCACCACGACGCATCGCCACTCGTCAACTTCACAACGCCGGACATCAGCATCAATTTAAAGAGGAGAAACTGGAGCAGGAAAAGAGCTGGACGCGAAAGCGGTGCCGCCCGGTCGCGCCGCGGCCACCAGCGCCAGGGCGCGAGGAAGATGGCGAGGAATCCCGTCTCAAGCAGGAGGATGTCCCATTGGAAACTAAAGAAGGTTTGTCCCGCGACGGTGAGCGAAAGATAGAGCGCGCCCAGCAGCACGAGGCACAAGGCCGGCGCGATCTCGACGATCAGCAGCGCGGAGAGCACCGCTCCTGCGCCGCAGAGCAAGTGGAGAAAAGCGTTGCTCGAATTCAGCCAGCAGAGTGTCGGCAGGACCAGCCATGCGTGTGCACCAAGCTGGGTCTGCGCTGCCGCGAGAAACTGCGGCAACGGCAAAACGCCGCGCGCGCCAATCAGGCCATCGGCCTGCACCCAGAAAGAGAGAAACGCGATCAGGTAGATCACGCCCAGCATTCGCAAGAACCAGTTGCGCGCCCGGAAATAGGTCGGCTGCCGGACATCATTTCCCCAGAACAAGCGCGTCACGCGATGCGCCAGCCCGCGGTGACCGGCGATGAATCGATAGGCAAATTCCGAGGCCGCGGCAAAACCGGGCACGCGATCGTAACTCCAGCGATTCAGCGGCCGCCCGCCCGCGCCTAACGAACGATAAACCGCCGCCGCGCCGCTCCAGACACGGCCATCCGGTTCAATTAATTTGACCGCGCGTTCGAACTCTTCCCGCGGAACTTCTGGAAAACGTGCGGCTGCACTTTGCAGCGGCTCGTAATCAACCGCATCGCCAGTTTCCTCCCGCCAGCGGGCGATCCAGAGTTTGCAGAAGCCGCAATCGCCGTCGTAAACGAGAAGCGACTTTGGCGGCGGGTTGGCGACCTGGAGAGTCGAACCGGGGCGTGCTTTCAAGGTCACTTTTGCTGCGTGAATTCCGCCCAGACCGGGGCGTGATCGGAAGGTTCTTTCCCTTTCCGCATTTCGCGCGCGACTCCGGCGTCGCGGCACCTTGCAGCCAGCCCACTCCCGGCCAGGATGGCGTCGATCCGCAGTCCGCGATTTTTCGGGAAAGCGAGCATTCGATAGTCCCACCAGCTGAAAATTCCCGGCTCCGGGTGATGCAGTCGCAGCGTGTCCGCGAGCCCAAGTCCTTCAAGCGCACGAAAGGCCGCTCGCTCTTCCTCCGAACACATGATCGCGCCGCGCCAGAGGGCTGGGTCGTGCACGTCTTCGTCGTTAGGCGCGACGTTAAAATCTCCGCAAACCACGATCCGGTCGAGCGGCCCTTCCTTGGCGCGCAGGCAACTCGTTAGGCGACGATACCATTCCATTTTGTACTGGTAGGCGGGCGAACCAACGGCCTGGCCATTCGGCGCATAAATGGAGATGACGCGGATGTCGCCGACCGTAGCCGCGATGATTCTCGCCTGCGGATCTTCCACTTCGTCGCAAAATCCCATCCGCACCTCGCGCGGCTCCTCCTTCGCCAGGACCGCAACCCCATTGTACGACTTCTGCCCGTGAAAAACCGCCGCATAGCCGGCGGCGCGCAAAGCCGCGGCAGGGAATTGCTCGTCGGTGCATTTCGTTTCCTGGAGGCAGACGATATCCGGGCTCGACTCGCGCAGCCAGATGAGCAGGCGCTCTTCACGTTTGCGCAAGGAGTTGATGTTCCAAGACGCGATTTTCATCCTCGAAAACGCTACAATTCGATCTCCACTCCGGGCGGCGGCACGATGATTTCGCAATCCGGCAAGGCCGCCGCGGCCGCAGCCCGCATCCATTCGATCGCCGGGACATCGCCGTGAACGAGGACGAGTTTTTTGGGCGCGACTTTTTTGATGTACTCGAGAATCGACTCGCGCGAGGCGTGAGCGCTGAACTGGAACTGGTCGAGCTGGCAAAGCAGCCGCTGCGCCGGCTCCTCTTCGTCGAGCGATACAAATTCGTTAGGCTGCGAGCTCCGCAGGATACCAGCCGGTGATTCCGGATCGGCGTAGCCAACGAAAAAGATGGAGTGCTCCGGCCGTTCGAGAACGCGACGCGCGAAGATGTTGGAAAGAGTTTTCGGCGTCATCATTCCGCTCGAAAGGGCGTAGATGCGACCCGGCCGGGCCGGCGCGTCGGCGATCGTTTTACCATTGAGCACAAACGGGCCGACCTCGGGAAACAACTGCAGTCTTGGCATGACCCGCGCCGTTTGGTTCGCGCGCCGGTCGTAGATCTCGGTCATCTTCGAGCTCAAGCCGCCGATGTAGATCGGCACGTCCGCAATCATTTTGCTGCGCTTGAATTTATAGAGCATGGCCAGCACTTCCTGCGTCTTGCCGAGCGCAAACACGGGAATGAGGACGCAACCACCGCGGTCAAAGGCGCGCCCGAGCGCCTCGGCAAAGCGGCGCTCCTCGGCCTCGCGGGAAAAACCTTCCGGCAAGGGCGAATCCCCTCGCGTCGCTTCGATGATCAGCACGTCGATTCCAGACTCGGGGAAGACCGCCCCCTTGGTCAGCGTCTGGTCCTCGAAATTCACATCGCCGGTGTAAAAAACCGTCCGCCCTTCCGCACGCAGGAGAATGCCGGTCGCGCCGAGGACATGGCCCGCGTCGTGATATTCAAAACTGAGTTCTTCATTAGGCTGGGCCGAAATCCGTTCGCCATCGACGGTGAATGGCTGGCCGAGCCGGCAATGCTGCCAGCGATCGGTCGCCCGATCGGTCTCGCGATGCGTGAAAAGCGGATAGATGACGCCGACCTCTTCGCGCTCCCGGGTCATGACGTTGACCGAATTGTGCAAGAGCGCGTCGCCGATCGCGGCGGTCGGCTCGGTCATGAAAATACGGGCCTGCGGCTGTTGCCGCATGAGGACCGGGAGCGAGCCGATATGATCGAGATGCGCGTGGGAAAGGAGGAGTGCATCGACCGGCAGACCCGCCAGATTGGCGAGGAGTGGCAGAGCCATTTCGCCTTCCTCCTTGGGATGCATGCCGCAATCGAGCACGACCCCCTGCCCGCCCGCTCCGAGATAGTAGCAATTGGCGCCGATCTCAGTCCGGCGTGTCAGATTGATGAACTTCAAAACTCAGCGGCAACTTTGCCAGCCACGCGTCTGCGGGCAATCAGCAAATTTGCCCCCAGCTGCAATCGCCAAGAGCCGCGCCGGCGATTCGTTAGCCAGTGCGGCCGCAGCAGTTCTTGTATTTCTTCCCGCTGCCGCAAGGGCAGGGATCGTTCCGGCCGACTTTCGGCATCTCTCGCCGCACGGGCGCGAGCTCCAGTTTCACTTCGCCGTCCGCTTCCGAGTCGCCGTTACCACCGGTTGGCGCGCCGATCCGTTCAGGACGGCGACCGGGGATCGGTCCGGTGGGCGTTGCCGTCGGGGTCGCGGACCCGTGCTCGCGCATGAGGAATTGCGGGAGGGTCGAAAGAAAGGTCTCGAAGGCCTGCAGGTTCGAGGTGCTGCGAAAGAGATTGTGCAGCACTTCGTTTTTAATGTTCGCCATCAGGTCGACGAACATTTCGTAGGCTTCGGTTTTGTATTCGATGAGCGGGTCCTTCTGCGCGTAACCGCGCAGGTAAACGCCTTCGCGGAGCGCGTCCATCGCGTAGAGATGCTCCTGCCAGAGACGATCGATCGCGTTCAGGATGATGTAACGCTCGAGACTCTTGACCGCGGCCGGCTCTTCATGGCTCGATTTGCGCTCGTAGGCTTCCTTGATTTTTCCGATCAGGAACTCGGCATTCGCATCCGGTGTGCGGGTTTCGAATTGCGCCCGTTCGCTCGTTAGGCCGAGCGGGAAAGTCGTGTTCACCCAGTGGAGGAGGCCGGAATAATTCAACTCGTCGCTGGGCGAGCCCGTGCCGAGATACTCCTTCACTTTCCCTGGGACCGCTTCGTCGATGACTTCATAGACGAGCTTGTGGGGATCCTCTGTATCGATGACTTCGTTGCGGTAGGTATAAACGACCTCGCGCTGATTGTTCATCACGTCGTCGAAATCGAGGGTGCGTTTGCGCGCGAGATAGTTGCGTTGCTCGACGCGCTTTTGCGCGGTTTCGACGGATCGGTTGAGCCAGCGATGCTCGAGTTCCTGGCCTTCCTCGAGGCCGAAACGCTCCATGATCTTCGTCATGCGATCGGCCGCGCCGAAGTTGCGCATGAGATCGTCCTCGAAGCTGACGTAAAAACGCGTCGCACCCGGATCGCCCTGCCGCGCGCAACGTCCGCGGAGCTGCCGGTCGATGCGGCGCGATTCGTGGCGCTCGGTGCCGATGACGTAAAGACCGCCCTTGTCCTGCACGCCGGGCCCGAGTTTAATATCGGTGCCGCGGCCGGCCATGTTGGTCGAGATGGTAACGGTGCCCGCTTGCCCGGCGCGGCTCACGATCTCGGCTTCCTGCCGGTGATATTTTGCGTTCAGGACGTTGTGCGGAATTTTTTCCCGCTTCAACATCCGGCTGAGCAGCTCGGAAGCTTCCACGCTCACTGTTCCTACGAGGACGGGCTGCGCGGCCGCGTGGCGTTCGCGAATTTCGTTGATGACGGCGTTGTATTTTTCGCGACGCGTTTTGTAGATGCGATCGTTGGCGTCTTTGCGCGCGACCGGGCGATTCGTCGGAATAACCGCGACATCGAGTTTGTAGATGTCGTGGAACTCATTCGCTTCGGTTTCGGCGGTGCCGGTCATGCCGGCCAGCTTCTGATAGAGGCGGAAATAATTCTGGATCGTGATCGTGGCGAGCGTCTGGGTTTCGCGATCGATCTGGACGCCTTCCTTGGCTTCGACCGCCTGGTGCAAACCATCACTCCAACGCCGGCCCGGCATTTTGCGGCCAGTGTACTCGTCGACGATAACGACTTTGTTTTCCTCGACGACGTAGGCGACGTCTTTCTCAAAGAGGCAGTAGGCGCGCAGCAACTGCGAGATATTGTGGATCTGCTCGGCCTGCTTGTCGCACTGCTCCTGGCGCTCGGTTTTCATCCGATCCTTCTCGTCGTCAGTGATGCCGCCGTTGAGATCGATTTCCGTGAATTCGCTGATCAAATCCGGGAGGACGAAAGAATCGGGATCGTCCGGATTTAAGAAGGCGCGGCCCTGCTCGGAGAGATCGGCTTCATGCGATTTCTCATCCATCGTGAAGAAGAGTTCTTCCTTGAGTGCGAAAAGCTCTTCTTTGCGCGTATCTTGAAAGAAAGAAAGCTCGGCTTTGTCGATCGCCCGGCGCTTATCCGGGTCCTCCAGCATGCGCAGGAGCTGCTTGTTGCGCGGCTGGCCGAGCTTCACCTTGAACATGAGTCTGCCGCCTTCTTCGTTGTCGTTTTTGTCGAAGGCTTCCTTCGCTTCGCTGGCGAGGCGGTTGCAGAGCATGTTCTGCTTTTTCACCAACTGATCGACGAGGGGCTTAAGCCGGTCGTATTGATGAGTCGAAACGGTGGCGGGACCGCTGATGATGAGCGGGGTACGCGCTTCGTCGATCAGGATGGAATCGACTTCGTCCACGATCGCGTAGTGATAACCGCGCTGCACCTGCTGCTCGCGCGTCGTGGCCATGCCGTTGTCGCGCAGGTAATCGAAACCGAACTCGGAATTCGTGCCGTAGGTGATGTCGCAGGCGTACTGTTCGCGGCGAAGATCGGGCGGCTGATCGTGCTGGATAATGCCGACGGTAAGCCCGAGAAAATTGTAAAGCTGTCCCATCCATTCGGCATCGCGGCGAGCGAGGTAATCGTTCACCGTCACGAGGTGCGCACCACGGCCGGCCAGGGCGTTTAGATAAAGCGGGAGAGTGGCGACGAGCGTCTTGCCCTCGCCGGTGGCCATTTCCGCAATCCGGCCCCGATGGAGCACGATGCCGCCGATGAGCTGCACGTCGAAGTGCACCATGTTCCACGTCATCGGCTGGTCGCAGACGCTGAACGTTTCCTGGCGCTCGGTCAGGCGACGGGCCGCATTTTTCACGACCGCAAAAGCTTCGGGGAGAATTTCTTCCAGGCGGCGGGCAAGAGCGTCTGGATCGTCGAGAGTGGAAAGTTCGGCATTCCAGGCGGCGGTCTTGGCGCGCAGTTCTTCGTCCGAGAGGGCCTTGAACTGCTCGTCGAAGGCGTTAATCGACTGCACAATGGGCTGCAGCCGCCGAATCTCGCGCTGATTCTTCGAGCCAAGTATCTTCTTTAAAATCCAACTGACCATGAGGGGAGCAATATCAACGAGAATCGCGTGCGATCAATCGCCCGTCGTCGCCGCGAGCCCTTTGTCTCCGTTGTGCCGCCAGTTTTTCCGGTTAAGCTCCGGGCCATGAAGAAAATAGTCTCCACTAGTGACGCGCCGGCAGCGATCGGACCCTACTCGCAGGGCATCCGGTCCGGTTCCCTCCTTTTTTGCGCCGGCCAGATTCCGCTCGATCCGAAAACAGGTCAGATCGTTTCCGACGATATCAGCGAGCAAACGAAGCGCGTCCTGGAAAACGTATCGGCCATCCTGAAGGCGGAGCACCTTTGTTTCGACCACGTCATCAAGACAACCATTTTCCTCACGAGCATGGACGATTTCCAGACGGTGAATGAAATCTACGCGACCTACTTCCGGGAAAATCCGCCAGCGCGCTCGACCGTGGCGGTGTCTGCGCTTCCGAAAGGAGCCAAGGTGGAGATTGAGGTGATCGCCGCAGTTGGCGAGCAGCCCCGGGGCAGCGGAAAGACGGTCAGCGACACCTCAGGGTAGCGGCGGAACGGACGCGATGAGTGACGATTTGCTGGCGCTGTTTCGCCAGACCGGCGCGCTGCTCGACGGACATTTCGTCCTGCGATCCGGGCTGCACAGCCGGCAATTTTTCCAATGTGCCATTCTGCTTCAGCACACCGGAATCGCCGCCCAGGTTTGCGGTCAGCTCGCCGACAAACTGCGTGACTTGGAGTGCGACGCCGTCATCTCCCCCGCCCTCGGCGGGATCGTCGTCGGGCAGGAGGTTGGGCGCGCCTTGGGGAAACGCCACATTTTTGCCGAAAAAGAAGCCGGCGGACTGGTCCTGCGGCGCGGCTTTGTCATTTCGCCTAGCGAGCGTTTCATCGTCGCGGAAGATGTGGTGACCCGCGGCGGTCGCGTCCAGGAGACGATCAATATCGTTCGCGAGCGCGGCGGCCAGGTGGTCGGCGTCGGCGTTCTCGTCGATCGCAGCGGCGGGAAACGTCCCGATTTTGGATGCCCTTTCGTGAGTCTCATCGAGATGCAGGTCGAGACCTTTCCGGCCGATCAAATCCCCTCAGATCTAGAGGAGATTCCCGCGGTCAAGCCGGGGAGCAAATAGCAGTGCGATTGGTTCGCGAAGTTTGCTTGCCGGGCGACTGGGATTAGTCTCTGACAATGATTTCGCGAATCCACGGATGGCGGGTCAAAGCTGCTTCGGGGCTCGTTCTCCTCGGACTCGTTGTCGCGGGAAAATCGGAGGCCGCGGAGGCCCCGCCAAGCCTCGGCTTGAGAGTGAATTCATCCGGTGTGCTGACCAAAAATGGCGCTCCCTACCGCGGCGTCGGAGTGAATTACTACGACGCCTTTATTCGTACGCTCCGGAATCCGGCGGACACCAGTTATCGTGCGGGATTTAGCCAGCTTGGCGCGAAAAATATCCCCTTCGCCCGATTTGCCGCGGGAGGCTGGACGGCAAAGGATCTTCGCCTTTATCAGACGGACAAGGAAGCTTACTTCCGGCTGCTGGATGGCGTCGTTCAGTCGGCCGAAAAATCAAATGTCGGCCTGATCGCGACGCTTTTTTGGTCGATCACGGCCGTCTCGGATGCAGTCGGTGAGCCGCGCGAGCGCTGGGGAGATGCCAAGAGCAAGACGCGACAGTTCATGCGCAGCTACACCCGGGACGTAGTCTCGCGTTATGCGAACTCTCCCGCCATCTGGGGCTGGGAATTTGGTTGTGAGCTTTCCCTGCCCGTCGATCTGCCAAATCCGCCGCAGAGGAGCGGCAAATTCGCGCAGCGCGCCTTGTCCTTCGCCACTTTTAACAGCGCGGCCCTCGATTTTGCGCAAGTCGTCCGCGGCATCGACTCGCACCGCATCTTATTGACCGGAAATTCCATCCCCAGGGCTGCGGCTTACCACAACACTGCGGGCGATGGCATGAAACCGGATACGCAAAAACAGTTTGCCTCCATTCTCCTGCGGGATAATCCCGGCCCATTCAATCCCATCTGTATCCACGCCGCACCGGCCAGCACGGTGCGTTATTTCGGCGACCGAAGGGTTACCTATGCGGAACTACTAAACGCTTGCGTGGGCATCGCACGATCGGCCGGCAAGGCGCTTTATCTCGAGGAGTTCGTCCCGGTTCCGGGAACGCCTGATGGTTTTCTCGGAATGAGTCAGCGGGAGTATTTTTCCAGTGAACTGGCGGCCATCCAGTCGAGCGGAGTGCCGCTCGCTTCCGTCTGGATCTATGATCGCAAGCTTACGCCGGATCGCTCCAATCTGACCTTTGACAACGAGAGGTCCTACATGCTCGAGATGATTGGCACGCTGAATCGCACCCTTTCCGGCCGAAATTAGCGTTCGCCGCTGGCGGCGTGGAAGCTCCCGGGCAACCGCAGCCGCCGTCTGCGCAATTGTTGCGTAGCGGTTGATTCTTCCCGATGGCTACGTCTATTCCACCCACGCCTCGGCTTATCACCGATACGTCTCCTAAACCGATGAACCACAGCGCCATTTGTATTGCTGGTGCCCACCGCTCCGGTACCTCCATGTTGACGCGGCTCCTCCAGCGCTGCGGCCTTTACTTGGGCGCGGAAAGCGATCTCATGCCGGCGGCGGCGGACAATCCCGATGGATTCTGGGAACACCTTCGTTTCGTTAGGCTAAATGACGAAATCCTCAACACTGCCGGTGCCGCCTGGGACCTGCCGCCGCTGGACAAGGAAGAATTTAAGGGAAAGGAGATAGAGCCGATCCGGTTAAAAGCGCAATTATTGCTCGAGGAGTTTGCCAGCCATTCGCTCTGGGGCTGGAAAGATCCGCGTAACTGCCTCACTCTGTCTTTTTGGCAGCGTCTTATTCCGGATCTCAAGACGGTCATCATCGTTCGGAATCCGCTCGAGGTGGCCTACTCCATGAATAAGCGAAATGGGACCTCTTATTCTTTGGGTTTGCGACTTTGGGAAATCTATAACCGGCGTCTGCTGGTCCAGACGGATCCGCAGAACCGTATCCTGACGAGTTACGCGGCGTTTTTTGAGAACCCTCAAACTGAATTGCGCAAGATCGCCCGCTTCGTCGGATTAGAGGACGGCGAAGATTTTGCCGAGGCCGTCGCATTGGTCGCCGTGCATCGGCGTCATACCGCCTTCACCGTCGAACAGATGATCGATGCCGGAGTTGCCGAGCCGATAGTCGCACTCTACACCAAGCTCCTGGAAGGAGCGGCCGGGCAAGAACCACCCGAGAGCAAGAGTGAGCACGCACCGGGAGTTAGAGATGACCGGCTTCTGGGTAGTATTAGTCGGTTCAAGACTTCCATCACTGAAGGCGAAGAAATTCGACAAGAGTTGGCGAAGCGACGCGGAGCTGAGAAACAACATCAGGAAGAAACTGCTCGGCATCAGGAAATAATCGAAGGTTTGCGCCAGGAGCTTGTTGCCAAGTCCCTCAAGGCAGCTGCGGACGTCAATCGGCGTGATGGCCGGATTGAAGAACTTCAGAAAGCCTATGCTCACCTAGACCAGCTTCTACACGGTGAACAAGCACAGCGGACACAGCTTTTCGCAGAGTTCGAACGGACGCGACGCGAATCATTGGAAAACGTTGAAGCCGCACGCCGGCAACTAGAGGATTATGAGCGTCAACTGGCACGAGACCAGGAAGAGCTCAATCTTCTGCGTCAGCAAGTAGAGGGATTCCAGCGCGATGCAGAAGTGCGGGCCGGGCGTGATCGGAAGGAGATGACGGAACTGCGTGAGCGCTTCGTTCAGACTAACGAGCTGCTGCAGAAGACCAGCATTCGTTTGACCGATTTCGAGTCGCGACACATCTCCCTCACCAACCGATTGCGCAAGCAACTCCTTGAAACGACAAAACTCCTCCGCCTGCTCGATCAGGTCGAAAACGCGGCGGATCTTCTCCGACGGTCACGACGCTGGAAACTGGTTAACCCCGTCGCCTCCCTCCTGGCTTCGATGGCTGGCAAAACCTTACCAGGGTTCGGGCATCTCGATAAGAATGTCGAAAAGTATCGCGCCTGGAAGGAGAGTCATCCGGAATCGGCGTCGCTGGCCGATGAGATTCAGGCCTTGCGTCCGCGTGAAATCCTTCCTCCCCCCGCCGAGCCGGAAGCAGTCAGTCTTCCCAAAGCTGTATCCACTCCCTCGAGCAAACCGCATCCGCCCGATAATCCGGTTAGCTTTGCGCGCCTCGAGAAGGTTGAAGTTTCGATCGTTATTCCAGTTTTTAATCAGGTTGATTTTACCCATGCCTGTCTTGCCGCCGTCCAGAAGAATAGCGAAGGCATTCCCTACGAAGTCATCATTGTGGACGACGCCTCCACAGATACCACTCGGGACGTCATCGGCTCGATTCCAGGTCTTGTCTATCTACGGACGGAAGAGAACGCCGGGTTCATTGCCGCCTGCAATCGAGGGGCCGCGGCGGCCCGGGGCAGTTATCTCGTTTTCCTGAATAACGACACGACTGTGACCGCTGGGTGGCTGGACGCTTTGCGCGAGACTTTTGATTTTGAGCCCACCGCGGGCCTGGTGGGATCAAAGCTGGTTTACCCCGATGGGCGCCTTCAGGAAGCCGGCGGTATCATCTGGCGCGATGGCTCGGGCTGGAACCGTGGTAAGTTTCAAGATCCAGCTAAGCCGGAATACAACTACTTGCGCGAGGTTGACTACTGTTCCGCGGCCAGCGTGATGATTCC
>DASXYO010000181.1:0-4862 GCA_036502465.1 Chthoniobacterales bacterium | reverse complement strand
GAGACACCGCCCGACCAGTTCGCCAGGCTCAGGTGGGAGCAGGCCAAGGCCGCGGCGTCGGCCGGTGCGACCGCCTGGCGGGGACACCCGAACGCCAAGGTCCACCTGGTCCGCAGCGGGAACTCGGTCTCCTAGCGGGCGACTGGCTAGTTGACTTCCCAGGTGTCGTTGCCTGCGAGCAGCTTGGCCAGGTTACCCTCGCCGCCAGCGCGGGCGGTCTCGATCTGGGCCGCCATCGCGTCGTCGTAAGACCCGCGCTCGACCGAGCGGAACACGCCGACCGGGGTGTGGGTGAAGTCGTAGCTGTCGAGCCGGGACAGCGCGAAGGCGTAAGAGGGGTCGGCCAGCGTCGCGTCGTGCACGATCAGCTCCGACTCCGGTACCGAGGAGGCCAGCACGGTCTGGATTGACCCGTGCGGGCCGTAGCTCAGGCCCAGGGACCCGTCAGGGCCGAACCGGATCTGCTCGCCGTGCGCCAGGCGGATAAGGCCGGGCGCGTTCGGCTCCTTGACTGGGGCGAACGCGTCGTCATTGAAGATCGGGCAGTTCTGGAAGATCTCGATGAACGCGGATCCCTTGTGGTCGGCCGCCGCCCGCAGCACCGACTGCAGGTGCTTGCGGTCGGAGTCCACCGAGCGGGCCACGAACGACGCCTCCGCGCCGAGCGCGAGCGACACCGGGTTGAACGGGTGGTCGAGCGACCCGTAGGGCGTGGACTTGGTGACCTTGCCCTGCTCGGAGGTGGGTGAGTACTGGCCCTTGGTCAGCCCGTAGATCCGGTTGTTGAACAGCATGATCTTGATGTTCACGTTCCGGCGCAGCGCGTGGATCAGGTGGTTGCCGCCGATGGACAGCGCGTCGCCGTCGCCGGTGATCACCCAGACCGACAGGTCCTGCCTGGAGGAGGCGAGGCCGGAGGCGATCGCCGGGGCGCGGCCGTGGATCGAGTGCATGCCGTAGGAAGACACGTAGTACGGCAGCCGGGAGGAGCAGCCGATGCCGGAGACGAACACGATGTTCTCTCGACGCAGCCCGAGGTCGGGCAGGAAGCTCTGGACGGCCTTGAGCACGGCGTAGTCGCCGCACCCCGGGCACCAGCGCACCTCCTGGTCGGAGGTGAAGTCCTCCATCAAGAAATGGAATTGAAAGATGAAGCCGATGAATTTGTTCCGCTTCTGTGCGAGCTCATCATCGCTCAGATGGGATACCGCTTCAGTTTCGATCGCAACACGCCCGGCGTCAGGTGTGTCGAGCAAACCGAGAATGTAGAGCAACGAACTTTTGCCACATCCCGACGGACCGACGACAGCGTGAACGCTTCCAGTCTCGATCTCGAGCGACACACCGCGCAGAGCATGCACGCGTTCCTCTTCTTCGCCGAGATAGCGTTCGATTCGGTCGCAACTCAGGCTGACTTCTGTGCTCATCTCGATCCCCGAATGGTGACCACCGGTGGCAACTCAGCGGCGCGCCGTGCCGGGACATAACTGGCGATGAACACAGCCAGAAGCGCGAGTAACGTCGCAAACGCATAATGGTGCCAGTCCCACGTTACCAAAAAATAATTTGTGTAGAGCAAGCCGCGGAGACGAATGGGAATATGCGATACACCCCAGGTCATCAATGCGCCGAGTAAGCAACCCAGCACCGATCCAGCCGCAGCGATCAATGCGCCCTGCCAGAGAAAGATTGCACTGATATCTCCGCGGCGGTACCCCATCGAACGCAAAATCGCGATCTCTTTGATCTTCGCGAGGACCGACATCGTAAGGACATTAAAAATTCCGAAGCCGGCCAATAGAATGATGAGCGAAACCGTAATGGCAACGGACATTCTCAAGGTTAAAAAAAGTTGGAGCGTGCTCTCCTCCCGTTCCTGCCAGCTGAGAGCGTTATGCTGGAAAAGCGCTTCGAATCGCCTGGCCAACACCGGCGCACGATTCCGGTCGCGCAGTTTATAGATAATCATGGTCGCTCCAGAAGGCTGCTGCAGTAACGCCTGTGCAACCTTGGCGTGCGAGTAAATACGGGTCGAGTCGATTGAGCCAATTCCTGCACGCGCGATCGCTGCAACACTGAAACGCCAGTACTCGCCATTAGGGGCGAGCAATTGCACCGTGTCGCCCACGCTGGTCTGAAGAAGCTCTGCCAGGCGCGAACCGATAATGATCGCGCTGGTGTTATTTCGAAAGTCATCAAAGCTGCCGTCTATCAATTGATGCAGGATATCGGTCGTCCGTGCATGGAGCGCGGGATCGATGCCGTAAAGATCGACAGTCGCGTTTTCGAATCCCGCGCGAGCGCTTACCGTTCCGCGCAGAACCGGTGAACAGGAAATGACATCCGGGAATTGCCTGCTCACCCGCATGATTTCGCTGGGGTTGGTGATGCCTTCAAAATAGAGACGGCGGCCGCTGCTCGCCTTGGAATTCTTCGCGCCGACCATCAGCGGCTCGTAACGCGGGCGAAAACGGGACCTGACGACGAGCGCGCCGTTGCTGCCGATGTTGGACTCGATGAAATAGCGGGAGAGGCCCTGCGTCTGCGCCTGCGTGCAGATGAATATTGCGACACCGAAAACGACGCCGCTCAAACTCAAAAGCAATGCCCGCTTGCGATGCGTTAAAAAACGCAGGGCAATGTAAAGCGGGGGTGTCACGGCGCTTTCGGAGGAGGCGGCGCGTTAATCATGCGCTGGCGCACCGGCTGGCCGGAATGGAACTTGTCCTGATCGGAAACGATTACATGATCGCCGTCGGACAGGCCACTGAGCGTCTCAGAAAAATCGAGTGTGCGAAATCCCACGCTGACGGTTCGTCGCTGCACAATTCCTCCATTTACCACCAGCGCTTGATCGACGAGCAAAGCGCGCGTCGGCACGAGCAGCGCATTTTCGTGCACGCCAGTAATGATGTTCATCTCCCCAGTCATACCGACCATCATGTTGTCGGGCGGATTTTCCATCTCCAGCACGACGGTGTAACGCTGAGTCGTTGGATCGGCTGCGGGCTGTATTGACGTGACCTGGCCCGTGAACGTGCGCGTGCGGTAGGCGTACAATTGGACCTTTGCTTTCATTCCAGGTTTTACTTCGCCTACGTCCTCCTCGTTGACTTCGCCGCGTACATAAGTCTTTCGCGAGGAGACGGTGAAAAGTTCATTTCCGTCCGAAACCAATTCGCCATCGATTGTTTGAACGTTGGTTAGAATTCCTTCAATTGGCGAGCGAACTTCAGCATTCTTCATTTCCGCTTCGAGCTTCTTCGCTATCTCTTCAAGCGATTTGAGATTCCGATCGCGCTCGATGCGCTCTGTCTCCACTGCGCCGCGTAGACGGTTTACTTCACTCTTGGATTTCTGGTATTCGACCGCGGGCACGTTCCCGGAGGACACGACTTTTTCCAGCCGTTGTAGATTGTCCTCCGCCGCTTTGAGCGGCTCGGAGGATGGGAGAGGGAGAGCCGCGCGGTCAACGGCGGCCTGCAAATCGGTATGCGCCTGTTTCAATTGTCTGGAGGTTTCTTCGTCAGCAATGGTTGCTAATAATTCGCCTCTTTGCACGCCTTTGCCGATCGCGCCGCGACCGGCCGAGAAAGATTCGGCCAGCCGAATGAACCCGTCGTTTTGCGCCCGCACACGCACCACAAAGGCGGGTTCGATCCGCACCGTCCCATAAACCGCTGAGATAGCCGTCCCACGCTGGACAGTCGCGACTTCCGCGACTGGCATCATAAAAAAGTATGCGAGCGCGAAAAGCACCACCACCGCCGCTGCGCCGATCCACAAAACGGTTTTTGATTCCGGCAATTTCAATTTTGGAGAACTAGTCTGATGTCCACTCCGGTTGTTTGCAATACGCTCGTGTCCGGCAGTAGTCGTTGTTGTGCCGGCTTCTTCGTAAATCTTCGAGACCATTATTGCCAAGACACTGCGGCGGAGATATCCGTTCGATCAGTAGGATTCAGAGATTGACGCCTTTGCAGCTGCAAATCTGTCGGTCTCAGAAACCTATGGCCATTCGACTACTTGTCGGTTTCCGAACCCGCTTTGCGAAGTCCGTACGAAAATTGAAAATACCGGCCGGCTGCGCGGTCCCATTCTGCGGCTGCGATGTTGTGCTGATAAATAGCGTCGAGCAAGCCGCTCTTGGTCGTAAGAAAAGCGGTTTGACTCACGCGGTACTCAAGCGGCGAAATCAGACCGGTTGCAACATTTTCCCGAACAGTGCGGGCACTTTCCTCCGCAGCCGCCGATGCGGATGCGAGTGAATGTTCGCGGGCAGCGATTGCTTCAACATTGTTGGCGATCCGCGAGAGTTCGCGGCTCACGTTGGATTCCAGTTTCCGGCACGTCAGTTCGTTTTCCTCGCGTGCTGCTCGTGCCCTCAGCACCGCGCCTCCAACTTTTCCGTTGTCGATAACATGCCAGGTGTAAGCCGCTTTTTCGCGAATTTCTGACCCGATGAAATCCTGGGTCTTGCTCGTCGATTCCTGCCGATGAATTCCGCTAACTGGAACCCATTCCCCGTGGATGCTTCCCACGAGCTTGGGATAATAATCGGCTGCAATAATGCGCTGATCTTCATTTGCAGCGCGCACAAACAAGCGGGCGAGCTTGAGATCGACCCGGCGCTGTAAGGCTGCTGCCGTTTCAGCAGCAACATCGATATGCATTGGAACAAACTCGAGTTCGCCATCCGGTTCGGGCAGAGATGATTTTGCTGGGTCGATCCCCATTGCTTGCGCCAAATTCAATTGCGCTTCCCGATAGGCGCGCTGCGCGGTCTCACTTTGCGGAATCAGTTCGTCGGCTTGGACAGTTGCGCTCGTGTACGCGCTTCGGTCAGTTAATCCCGCTTCGAA
>DASXYO010000180.1:0-2404 GCA_036502465.1 Chthoniobacterales bacterium | reverse complement strand
GTTGGGATCGATTTCCGGACCGAGAGCCTTGGGAGATTCCAGCCAAGGGTCGAGGTCAAGGCGCAATTCGCGCGTCATATCGAGGTCAGGCCGTTGTCCAGTCGCAACAATGATTCGGTCGAAGGGTCCTAACTTCGTGTTGCCGCCCAGCACCGTTACCGCATCGCCACGTTGTCCGACACGCTCCGCAGAAAAGCCCGTAACGACTTTGAGCCGTCCGCTTGACGAAAGCGACTTGAGATCGCTGCCGAGCTTGCCTCGCGCGGCCAGCTTGTCGGCATCGCCACCGCCAAACACGCGCGTCAAATCTGTTCCGCGCACTGCCCATGTCAGCTCCGTGCGCCCGTTGGTCTCGGCCAGCCGGGCGAGGTCCAGCAGCGCGTTCGCCGCCGAATGGCCGCCGCCGACGACCAGAACGCGCTTGCCCGCATAGTTGGCGCGCTCCGTCCCGAGAACGTCAGGAACGCCATAGGCAATGAATGAGCGGGCCTCGGCTTCGCCTATTGCCGCCAGACCGGATGCACCGAGCGGATTTGGGTTTCGCCAGGTACCGGACGCATCGATCACCGCGCGAGCCAGATCAACCCGCGCGGCTCCATTTTGCACCAGGATCGAGAACGGTTGGCGCTCCCGGCCTTCTGTGACGACTTTGCCGATGCCTGAACGGGAAATTCCTTTCACTGTGGCCTTGGTTTCGATGACCGCGCGCAACACGGGAGTTTCGGCCAGCGGTCGCAGATATGCCTCGTAGAGATCGCCGCCGGTCGGCATTCCGTCGCCATGGGGCTCTTGCCATCCATGGTGCTTCAGAAGCGCCGTTGCGGCCTTATCGATATTGAAACTCCAGGGCGAGAACAGGCGCACATGGCTCCAGTCGCGAACATTCGCGGCTACCGTTTCGCCAGCCTCGTAAAGGCGAACCGGAATATTGCGCGTCAACAGGTGGCAGGCGGCTGCCAAACCGACCGGGCCAGCGCCAATGACCGCAACCGGGAGATTGTCGCTCATGCTCGCTCCTTTATTCGCTTCTTGGAAGCTGCCGGCATGCAGACAGGGGCCGCGCGATTGACGGTGACGCCTTGGCAGCAATTCTCGGTCAGATAGCCGACAAGGGCATTCATCGCGTCGAATTGCGCGGCGTAGATCATGGAGCGGCCTTTACGGCGCACCGTGACCAGACCAGCTTCGCGCAGGCGGTCGAAATGGAAGGTCAGAGTGTTGGGCGAAACGCCAAGCGCGGTCGATACTTCGCCGGCTGGCATTCCTTCGGGTCCGGCCTGCACCAGCAGGCGGAACGTATCGAGCCGGTTTTCCTGCGCCAGCGCAGCCAGGCCGGCGAGGGCTTGGGGCTTTTTCATACTTCAATAAATATCGAAATAAAGTTCGGTCCGCAAGGGTTACTTCAATGGTTGTTGAAATAATCCTGAGCGTTGCTGCGTATCGTTTTGACGAGATGAGGCGCGCGCTCTGCACCCTGTCTGCCTGCCGATCGTCATCGAACGGGGCGGCTCGGGCTGCGTCCACCCGCCGGTCGCTCAGAATCTCGGCCAGCCGCGCCGGCGGCACCGTTCCGAAGCACTGGGTCGGGAAGTGTTGCCGCCGCGACACGACGGGCAAAACACCTGCTGATTTACGGAAACGCGTGTCAAGCCCGTTTCGTAAAAATATTTCTCTTTCCGAAAGTACGAAATTATGATTTAACGAAGCCATCCCGCGCTCGCCAAAGAGGCGCTTCGCGGTCGTCACGAAACGTGGTGCGGGATGCGATGGACGCGTGTGGCCGCAAGACGTGCGGCGCGGGCGCGTACGGTCAAGCCGTGTGGTCCCGATCCCCCGATGCTGGGATCAAGCGAACAGAGATGATCTGTTCGCGACGGAGGCTAACAAGCCCGGACTCCGAGGAGAGCGCGGAGCAGCCGTAAAGCCATTGCGCAGGGAGTGCCGTGCGATTTCGGCCCTGCCTGACGACTTGTGGGCGTTTTCCTTTTCAGCCCACGAGGACTGCGGGTGCGGTTGAGCGCCCGGGCTCCCTGCGCCCTCTTTGTTGAGAGGGACAAAGTTCTTGCAAAACCCGGGTGGGATTCCTGCCGCGAGAATGAGGCTTCATGTCATCGCGCGATTGTAGGGTGGGCAAAGCGACTCCACGCACGCTGGCTCAACGCGCAACGACAGGAGCGTGCCCACCATGAAAGGCGTAGCTGTCGATGGATGGTGGGCACGGCGCATGCGCGCCTTTGCCCACCCTACAGATGCTGAGCAACGCCCCGCCCTACACCGTCTCGCGTTCCTGCGGATGCGCATCATGCAGCATCATCGCGAGTTGATGCAGTGGCGCATCGCGGAAGCCGGCGGCCTCGATCGCCTTCACCGTCGACAAAACGTAGTCGCGATTGTTTCCGGACTG
>DASXYO010000179.1:0-7311 GCA_036502465.1 Chthoniobacterales bacterium | reverse complement strand
GATCGTAGGTGCCGATGATCTCGATGAATTTGCCGTCGCGCGGGCTGCGGCTATCGGTCACGACGACTTTGTAATAGGGGCGATTTTTCGCGCCTTCTCTGCGTAATCTGATTGAAACGGCCATGCTGCTGAAGTTGAGAGATTGTAGTTAAGAGTTGAAAGCGGGAGCTGCGGGGGAGGAAACGAATCGCCTAATTCAGAGAAATCGCAAGTCAGCTCTTCATCCGCGACATTTGCGCCATCATCCGCTTCATCTTGCCGGCGTTCTTCATCAACTTGCGCCTCTGGTTGAAACGCTGGAGGAGATCGTTCACCTGCGTCACGGTGCTGCCGCTCCCGGCGGCGATTCGCTGCCGGCGGCGCGCGTTTAGAATATCGGGGCGTTTGCGCTCTTCGTCGGTCATGGAGAGCACGATCGCTTCGGTCCGCTTGATCTGCTTCTCGTCCACGTTCAGGTCCTTGATGTTCCCGACCCCGGGTAGCATGCCGAGGATGTTCTCGAGCGGGCCGAGTTTTCGCATCATTTTGAATTGGGCGAGGAAATCGTTGAAATCGAAGGAGGCGGTCCGGAGTTTTTTCTCCATCCGCATCGCTTCTTCTTCGTCGATCGCCTCGGCGGCTTTCTCGACCAGGCCGACGATGTCGCCCATCCCCAGAATCCGGCCCGCCAGCCGGTCCGGCACGAACGGTTCGAATTGATCGAGCTTCTCGCCGACACCGGCAAACTTGATCGGGCGCTGCGTGACTTCGCGCATCGAAAGCGCCGCGCCGCCACGCGCGTCGCCGTCGAGTTTCGTTAGCACGATGCCGGTAATGCCGAGCGCTTCGTGGAAATGAGTCGCGACGCTCACCGCCTGCTGACCGGTCGCGGAATCGGCCACAAGGAGCACTTCCTGCGGCTTGAGAAATTCCTTGAGCTGCTTGATTTCCTCGATCAGGACGGCGTCGATCTCCTGCCGGCCGGCGGTGTCGAAAATCTGCACGTTGCCGGTTTGATCCGCGGCCCAATCAAGGCTCGCGGCCGCCGCGCGCTTCACGTCCTTCTCGTTAGGCGAAGGGGAAAAGACCGGGACGCCGACCTGCTTGCCGAGCGTCGCGAGTTGTTCGATCGCCGCCGGACGATGCAAATCGCAGGCGATCAAGAGCGGCGTGCGTCCCTGCTTTTTCAGGTAGGCGGCGAGCTTGGCGGAGGAGGTTGTTTTACCGGCACCGTTCAAGCCGACCATCAGGATGCGAGCTGGTTTCTCGAGATTGAGCGGGGCGGCATCGCCGCCGAGCAGCGCGGTTAGCTCGTCGTGAAAGATTTTCACGACCTGCTGCCCAGGGGTCACGCTGCGCAGGACCTCTTCCCCGAGGGCCTTGTCTTTAACCCGGGCGACAAAATTCTTCGCGACCTGATAATCCACATCCGCCTCGAGGAGCGCCAGCCGCACCTGCCGCATCGCGTCGGAAACGTTCGTCTCCGTAATCGAGCCGTGACCGCGGAGATCCTTGAAGATGTCCTGTAGTTTGTCGCCGAGTTGTGAAAACATGAGTCGTTAGGCCGGGAGAATGTCCAGGGCCGGTTCACTAGCACGAAGTAGCTCCTCTTTCCAGCTACTGCTCGGCTTTGTGACGCTCCGAACAACCGCTCGGATTCGCAAATCCTCGCCGTTCGATTCATGTTGCCGGCGAACGATGAACAACACCGTCCTCCTCCATATCGTCGAACGCCTCGAAGGCTTTCTCGGCAAGCTGCCGGATTCGATTCGTAATCCGGTCCTGCATGAGCTGACCCCGCTAAAGGAGCTTTTCCTCCAGCAGCGCCCGCCGCGCTTTGTCCTGACCGGTTCGCATCCGATGCCGCTCCTGGAATTCGCTGCTCAGATTTTCGCTGAGGGAGCGCAGGAAACGCCGGCGCGGGACACGCTGACCGGTCTTTACCGTTGGCAGAAAATTTCCCTGGGCCATCATGGATCCATCCAACTACTCGACGCGCGCGGCGCGGATGAGGCAGCCCAAGCGCTCGTCCGGGAAGAACTGCAACGTCAGCCGGCCGATATTTTCTTTTTTCTCCCGGCCGAGCACGACGCGAAAGTTGCGACCCGCCGCGAAGCGGAGCGACTCGAGAAATTTCTCTCATGGAACAGCGGCTCCGGCGGAGGGGCAAAATTGATCGAGCTGCGAAACGATGCCGCTGAATCGACGTGGCCGCTCGCCGAGGTACCGGACGCTCTCGCCATCCGGGCCAGTTTGCTCGGCGTTTTTTCGCTCGGGAAAAATCTGCTCGCGACGCTGGCGAGCGAACTGCCTAACGAGGCGCGAGTCGAGATGGTGCGGATCGGCGGCGACCGCGCAGCGCAGGGCCAGATAGCGGAGATGTTGGTTAAATCCACCAGCGCCATCTGCGCCGCGATCGGTGCGCAGCCGATTCCGCTGGCCGATCTTCCGATCCTGACCACGCTCCAACTCGTCATGGTCTCCGGCATCATGTACATCAGCGGACGCGAACGCAGCATGCGAGCGGCGACGGAGTTTGTCGGTGCGCTCGGGGCAAACGTCGGTCTGGGCATGGTGCTCCGCGAAGGCACCCGGGCGGCGCTGAAATTTTTCCCAGGCTGGGGGAACGTCGTCTGCGGGATGGTTGCCGGCGCGGGGACCTTCGCGATTGGACGCGCAGCGACGGTCTATTTCATCGAAGGCGCGAGTTTGCGCGACGCGCGACGCGCTTTCGTGCAGAACAAGAAAAAGCGAATCTCGCTCCCCGGAAAGAAACCACGGGCATTGCGCGAGCCAAGCACGAAGTTGTAAGCGTGGCGCTCCATGATCGAGCAAAAAACCGTCGCCCAGCATCCACGAATAACTTGTGAATAAATCCGCGCTTTCGGCGCATATTGTTCACATAATTTTGTGAACAGGTTTTCGTCCGTAGCGAAAAGCCCGAGCCGCTTTCTCGTCTCACGATGAAGCTCTCGGAAATCGGGAACATCCTCCGCGAAATCCGTGTCGTGCCGGTCAAGACGCTCGGTCAAAACTTTCTGCACGATCAAAACCTGGCGCGCTGGATGGTGCAGGAAGCGGGCATCTCTGCCTCGGATTTCGTTTTGGAAATTGGTCCGGGTCTGGGCGCAATTACCGAGCCCGCACTCGCCACGGGCGCGCGAGTCCTGGCAATCGAAAAAGATGGACGTCTCGCGGATTTTTTGCGCGCGCGTTTCGTCGAGCAGCGCTTTGAGGTCGTCCACAGCGACGCACTAGAGTTCGAAGTGCGCCGGCTTTTTCCAAAAGGCCCGGTGAAGTTGTTAGGCAATTTGCCTTACAATGTTTCAACCCAACTTCTTCTGCGTTATCTGGAACAGCCAAGTCCTATTACAATGGCAGTGTTGATGTTACAGCGTGAGGTTGCAGTCCGTCTGTCGGCTGCGCCTCGTTCCAAGGATTATGGAATTCTTACTCTTGTCGTACAGCTACAATGTCGCGTCGAATATTTGCGAACCGTTCCAGCGACCGTTTTTTTGCCGCAACCCGACGTCGAATCCGCGTTCGTCCGATTGACGCCGCGCACGCCTAACGAGTTGCCCGGGCACGACCGGGAGACATTCTTCTCGCTCGTTCGTTGCGGTTTTTCGCAGCGTCGAAAACAACTGGGGAAATTGCTCAAGGACCAGGTGGCCGACTGGCCGCAAGCGGCGCAGGAGATTGGCGCATCGCTCACGGCGCGGGCGGAAGAACTTTCGCTCGCGCAATGGATCGCGCTCTCCAACTTCGTCCGTCCGGCCGCGTCGTGCGGCGCAGGAAACGATCCTTCGGAGCAGTTCGCGGTCGTCGACGAAATGGACCGCGTCACGGGGGCTGCGACGAGGCGCAAAGTGCATGGGAATAACTTGCGCCACCGTGCTGTTCACATCTTCCTTTTCAACTCTTCCGGCGAGATCCTCTTACAGAAGCGGTCGCGCTGGAAGGACCGCCATCCGAATGTCTGGGACTCGAGTGCTGCGGGGCACGTGGGCGCGGGCGAAGAGTATGACGCGACCGCGACGCGCGAACTGCACGAAGAGCTGGGCGTGACGGCAAACCTGACCCGGATCGGCGATCTGCCCGCCTCAGAAAACACGGGCCAGGAATTCATCTGGCTTTACCGCGGGGAACACGATGGGCCGTTCACTCCGGCTGCCTCGGAGATTGACGCAGTTCAGTTCTTCGCGCCGGATGCGATCGCGCGCTGGATTGGGGAAAGACCGGGCGATTTCGCGCCCGGTTTTCTAGAATGCTGGCGGGTTTACCGGTCCGAGACCAATTCCGCCTAACGAGGCTCCTTGGCCTAGCGTTTCTTTTTCGCCGGGCTCTTCTTGGCCGCGGCTTTCTTCGCCGGCGCCTTCTTGGCGGCCGTGGCCAGCGTCGTCCGCGGCGGAAGATCGCCCATCACTTCGCGACGATATTTCCGCGCCGCCTTGCGGGCCTGCTCTTTTCCGCCGTAAACGGCGTCGCTGAACATCCGCGTGCCAGTCGAGGAGCCGCGCACGAAATGAACCTGGAAACCGTGCGTCTGTTTTTTGGCGCGCGGCTTGGTGTCGATGCGTTTGATGTTTTGCTCGGAGTCGGGATTGGATCGTTTCCTCATAATAAGAATTGTTTTGGCCTAACGAGTGGAGCGTAAGGTCAACTTTTCGCTTATGCAAATGCAGGCCGCACGAATTTTCAAAATTTTCAACGTGCCGCGGGTCGCGCCGTTGCGGGCAGATTCCAGGCGCCGGCTTTCTCGGAATAGACTGCGCGTGGCAGGACAACGTAACAGGGATGCGCCTCCTCGCGCAGCCATTTGATCAAGCCAACGAGCGCGCTCTCCGCCATCGTCGTGCAACCGGAAGTAGGGCGCGCCTCACCGCGCCGGATATGAAAGAAGATGGCGCTCCCTTCGTTAGGCCGGGGTGGATCGGAGTTGTGCCTGATCTCGACCAGCCATCGGTAGGCGAAGTCGTTATGGCGCATTTTTTCCTTCGCGAACCAAGCAGGTGGATGTGCCGGGTCGTCGATCGTGACGAAGCGGTTGTAATCGGGGCGGCTCGGATCATCGATCCAGGCGTCGGCTTTTGTCACCTGATGGAAAGGAAATTTCGCTCCCGCCGGAAGCGCGGGATCGTAGGTGTAAATCTTGCCGATGCGAAAAATGCCGGCTGGCGCCCGCCCGTCGCGTTCTTTTTTGTGCCGCCCGGCCTCCTCCTGGCCGGCGAGTCCGCGGCCCCAGGCCAAGCCGTTCTTGCCGAAGAGGACCGGGACCGGCTGGCCGACGGGCTGCCATGGGTCGGTGCCAGAACGCTCGTAGCGTTGCAGCTCGCCGCGCATCGAGTCCCAGGTGGGGGCGACGGCGACGATGAGCTGCTCGCAGTCTTCCGGGACACCGGCGGCACGCGCACTGCTGGGCAGGAAGAGCAACGCGGGCACGATCAGAAGACGAAAGAAGCGCATCGGCAAACTTAGACGCGCAGCCCGCGCGATCTGTCCAGCTGAATTCCAAATGAAGAAACGAATCGCGGCGCTCCTCCTCGTCCTTTGTGTACTCGGGGCTTATGCCCCGGCTTTACGCAATGGTTTTGTGTGGGACGACCAGGCCCTCATCCTGCGCGACCCGCTCATCCGCAGCTGGCAACTGATCGGCGAGGGCTTTACTCACTTCCTCTTCACGGACGCTGCCTCTTCTGACTTCTACCGGCCGTTGCAACGGCTCAGCTACACTTTGGACTACGCTGCCTTTTTCAATTCGCCGATTGGTTACCATCTGGTCAGCCTTCTCTGGCACGCAGCGGCGGCGGTGGCGCTTTTCTTTCTCGCGGAGGAATTTCTCGCACGCTGGGGGATGGAATCGCGGCGGCGCAGTTGGGCGGCGTTTGGGACGGCTCTGGTCTGGGCGTTGCATCCAGTGCAGAGCGCGGCGGTCGTTTACATTTCCGGGAGGGCAGATCCGTTGGCGGCGGCATTTGGTTTCCTTGGGCTCTATCTTGGATTGCGAATGCTGCGCGCGGAAGGCAACCAGCGCTGGAGCTTTGGAATTGGCGCGGGCGTTTCTTTTCTCGCGAGCGCATTGAGCAAGGAGATGGGACTGATTTTCCTTCTGGTCTGGCTGGTCATCGTCCTCACGCAACGGCCGCGCCAGCTATTGTTAGGCGCGACCTGCCTGATCGCGGGCGTGCTTTTTGCCTATCTCAGCTTGCGGTTTCCAGCCGAACACCTGCCGGCGCCAGCCGCGCCACCGGCCCCACTTCTCGTTAGGCCAATTCTGGCGAGCCGGGCAGTGGCGGAATATGGAGGGCTGCTTGTTTTGCCGTGGCGCCTGCACATGGAGCGCGAGGTCGAGACTCGTCCCTCGGGTATGAGCCCGGAGAGTATGGCGGCTGCCTCGGGGCGCGAGTTGCAAACTCTCCTTGGTCTCGTGCTGATCGCGGGCGCGGCTGTTCTCATCTGGCGTGTGCGCCGGCACACCGCGATTTTCCTCCCGCTTTTGTTCGCGATCCTCTGTTACTTGCCGATCAGCGGATTGATCACGCTTAATGCCACCGTCGCCGAGCATTGGCTATATTTGCCGAGCGCCTTCCTCTTTCTCGGTGCGGCGGCGGGCCTGGCTTCGTCAGGCTGGATGACGGAAAAAAATTTCCGTTCCCGCGCTCTGACGGTTTGCCTAACGACCTGGCTGCTATTTCTTCCCGTCCGGACTTTTCTGCGCACGTTCGACTGGAAAGACCAGCGCACTTTTCTTACCCGCACAATCAGGGACGGCGGCGACTCGGCCCGGATGTGGATTAATCTCGGGGGACTGGAACTAACAGAGGGGCGCTTGGTTGCTGCGCGACAGGCGCTCCATCATGCCCTCGCCAAGGACCCTGGAAATTCGCTCGCCCTGCTCAATCTCGCCGCAGCGGTGATCAAGGGGGGCGATTTCCCTGGGGCACGCATTATTCTGCAGCGGATCAAGGAGCCGGCCGAACTCCGGGCGCGCGCGGAAGAGAGCCTTGCCGTGCTCGAAAATCGAGAGAGCGGCAGGGTCGATCTGATGCGGCTGCGCCTGGCGTCGCGTCTCGGAACGCCGAACTGGATGATTGAGAAACGCTACATCAAAGCGCTGGCTGATCTTAATCATCCCGAGCGCGCGATCACGGAATTGAAGACCTGCCTCGCAGTCGCGCCGTATCGCGCAGAGAGCTGGCAAATGATGAGCGCGCTCCTCCACCGGATCGGCCGGCCTAACGAGGCGGCGCTGGCCCTCTCCGTGGCGGAGGCGAGCGACGTTCACCTCAGCGAGCGCGAGGCCGTGCCGCTCTAGGGAATTACATCCGCCGG
>DASXYO010000178.1:0-5239 GCA_036502465.1 Chthoniobacterales bacterium | reverse complement strand
GGTGCGCGACCCCTATCAGGCACCAGTTGGTTCGGTGCTGGTTTACGGCTCCGGCCGGGCTGCGGGTCATGTCGAAATTCGCACTGCGCGCGGTTTCGTCAGCGATTTCCGCGCTGCGACGCCTTCGCACCGACCTCTGATCGGCGTCTACGCGAAGCTCGATTCCTCTTCGCCCCGCCGCTAAGGGCCTAGAAGGGCGCTGGCGTCGCGACCAAAAACCAGCTCACCATCGCGAGCGCGATGACGAGCTTGCCCACGATCGCGGCCAAATTGCCGAGGAGCGCGCCCCAGCTGGCGCGTCCCGCATCTATCAGCTTCATCCCGCCAATAATTTCACCCGCCAGCGCGCCCACCAAGGGACCGACGAGCAGGCCCGGCAATCCAAAGAAGATGCCGACGATCGCGCCGGCGACCGCCCCGAATCCTCCCCAACGCGTTGCCCCAAAACGCCGCGCGCCCATCCAACTGCCGGCAAAGTCGACCGCATAGGAAGCAAGCGTGAGCAGGAAGAGGAGCGCGAGACTAGTCCAGCCCAGGCTTTTCTCCGGACCGAGCATAACCCGGTGCAGAATCGCTGCGGCCAGGATGATGGTGGTCCCGGGGAAAATGGGAAGGACGGTCCCGATGAGCCCGACCGCCATTAAAACGAGCGTGGCGCTCCACCAGAACAACTCCATGGCGGTGACTGTAACACGCCGCGTGTCGAACCGAACGAGCCCGCGACCAGGACCAGCAATCCCGGCTACAACCTTGACAAGCCAGCGCGTGTCCGCGACCCTGCCCGCTCATAAATTCCTGATTCATGGCCAACTCCAAATCCGCCGCCAAACGCGCTCGTCAAAATCCTCGCCGCACTCTTCGCAACCGGAGCGTGCTCACCAACTTGCGTTCACTCACGAAACGCCATGCGGCCGGCGCCAAAACGGAGGAGACCCGCGAGCTCGTGTCCGCCCTCGACAAGGCTGCCAAACGCGGAGTCATTCACAAGAACGTGGCCAACCGCCGCAAGGCGCGTTTGAACAAGGCCGCCGCCAAAGCCGCCGCGGCCTGATTTCTTTTCTTGTTCATCATCCTGCGCCATCGCCGAAGAACGGCTAAGATCGGGAGCATGAGCAGGATAAAGAAACTGCATTGCATCTCGTCCGGAACGGTTGAGTTTTGCCCATGATTCCTGCGCTTATTCTCGTTTTGCTCGCGGTTGTTTACCGGATCGCCTCCGCCATCATCGTGCAGGGCGGCGGGAGTGCGTGGCTTTCAAATTTCGCCCCGCTCGCCGCCATCGCCCTTTGCAGCGCGATTTATTTCCCGCGCAAATATAAGTTCGCCGTGCCGTTTGCGGCCCTGCTCTTTTCCGACATCGTGCTCGACGTTTACTACAAGGCATCGCTCCTCGATCCGTTGATTTTCTGCCGCTATTTCGCCTTTGCGCTGGTCGGTTTGCTCGGCCTCGCGATCAGCCGCCGGCCTTCGCTTAAGACGATTGTTCCGGCCTCGCTCGCCGGTTCCGCGCTCTTCTACGGGATCACCAACTTCTTCTCCTGGCTGACCGATCCCGGTTATGTGAAAAATTTCGCCGGCCTGATCCAGGCATTGACCGTCGGGCTGCCGCAATACGGCGCCACTCCGACCTGGATGTTTTTCCGCAACTCACTCGCGAGTGACTTGCTCTTCACCCTCATGTTTGTCGCTTGCATGAGCTATAGCCGGCGCGACGCCGCCCTGCCGGCTGCTGCGGGTCGATCGTTAGCCCATTGACCGAGATGTCTTCGCCGGAGCAACGCGACGAAGTCGAGATGCTCGCGACGATGTTGCTGATTCGCCGCTTTGAGGAGCGCGCGAGCCAGCAGTATCAAGCGCAGAAGATCGGCGGTTTTTGTCACCTTTACATCGGGCAGGAAGCCGTCGTCGCCGGAGCCGTCGCCGCGACTCGCCCGGATGATTATCTCATCACCGCGTATCGGGACCACGCCCATGCCTTGGCTCGCGGAACGAGCGCCGACGCCTGCATGGCCGAGCTCTTCGGCAAAGCCACCGGCTGCTCGCGCGGTCTCGGCGGCTCGATGCATTATTTCGATAAGGCCAACCATATGTATGGCGGCCACGCCATCGTCGGTGCGCACGTGCCGCTCGCCACTGGGATGGCTTTCGCAGCCAAGTATCGCAAGGAAGATCGGGTCACGCTCTGTTTCTTCGGCGACGGCGCGATCAACCAGGGCGGGTTTCACGAAGCGCTCAACCTGGCCGGGCTTTTCAAGCTGCCAGTCATTTTCATTTGCGAGAACAATTTCTTCGCCATGGGCACCTCGGTGAAACGCTCCACCTCTCTCAAGGAGATCGTCGATCGCGCCGAGGGCTACGACATGCCGGGCGAGGTCGTCGACGGGATGAGCTTCCGCGAAGTGCGCGACAAGCTGGGCGAGATCATCGCCTCCATCCGGAAAGATCCGCACCCGGCTTTCGTCGAGGCGCGTACTTATCGTTACCGCGGGCATTCCATGTCGGACCCGGCCAGTTACCGGACGAAAGAAGAGCTGGAAAAATATCGACTGGAAGATCCGATCACGCGTCTCCGTGCCCAGCTTACGCGGGAAGGAAAATTGACGAACGAGCAATTCGACAAGCTCGACAAAAGCGCCAAGGAACAGGCGATGGCGAGCGTGAAGTTCGCCGAAAAAAGCGCCGAGCCGCCGCTCGAGGATCTCTACAAATATATCTACGCGGAGAACGACGAAACGTCCGAGCCCGCTCCCGCGACAGGTCGCGCCACCAAGCCAGCGGGTCGCGGTACGAGCGCGAAAAACCGCCGCGCCACCGGCAGGACCGCCTCGACCAACGGAGACTCCGCGTGAGAGAAATCACCTACCGCCAGGCGCTCAACGAAGCGCTCGCCGAGGAAATCGCGCGCGACCCGAACGTCTTCCTCATGGGCGAGGAAGTCGCTGAGTACAACGGCGCCTACAAAGTGAGCCAGGGCCTGCTCGATCGCTTCGGCCCCGAGCGGATCATCGACACCCCGATCAGTGAAAATGGTTTTGCCGGTCTCGGCATCGGCGCCGCCATGGTCGGCCTCCGCCCGATCGTCGAGTTCATGACCTTCAGCTTTTCGTTAGTCGCGTTCGACCAGATCGTGAACAACGCGCCCAACATGCTCACCATGTCCGGCGGCCAGTTCAACATCCCGATCACCTTCCGCGGGCCTAACGGCCCCGCCCATCAGCTCGGCGCGACCCATTCCCACGCCACCGAGTGCCTCTATGCCAACGTCCCCGGCCTCAAGATCTGCACTCCCGCCACCCCGCGCGACGCCAAGGGCCTCCTCAAGACCGCCGTCCGCGACAACAACCCGGTTCTCGTCCTCGAGTGCGAACTTTTCTACAGCCACAAAGGCCAGATCGAGGATGAGGACGTCGAACTCCTGATCCCGTTAGGCGAATCGGAAACCAAGCGCGAAGGCGGCGACGTCAGCATCATCTCCTACGCCCAGACCGTCCCGATGGCGCTGGCCGCGGCCGAGCAGCTCGCCGGCGAGAAGATCAACGCCGAAGTCATCGACCTGCGCTCGATCAAGCCGCTGGATTGGCCGGCCGTCTTCGCCTCCGTCAGCAAAACGCATCGCGTCGTGATCGCGGAACAGGATCGCCCCTTCTGCGGCGTCGGGGCCGAGATTGCCTACCGGATTCAGCAGGAAATTTTCGACGAACTCGACGCCCCCATCCAGCGCGTCACGCAGGAAGACGTCCCCATGCCCTACAACGAAGAGCTCGAGAAAGCCGTCCTCCCGAGCGCCGAAAAAATCATCGCCGCCGTCAAAAAGATTTGCTAAGCGCCAAGATTCTCTCAACTAACGACTCTCAACCCTCAACTTCATACCATGCCTGAGATTCAGATGCCGAAACTGAGCGACACCATGACCGAGGGCACGCTCGTCAGCTGGAAGAAAAAAGTCGGCGACAAAGTGACCGCCGGCGAAGTCCTGGCCGAGATTGAGACCGACAAGGCGACGATGGAGTGGGAATCGACTGAGGATGGCGTCCTGACCGAAATCTTCGTCCAGGAAGGCGGCAAAGTGAACGTCGGCGACCGAATCGCCTTCATCGGCGAGGAGGGCGAGGAAGCCCCCAAGGGCGGGGAGAAAAAAGAGAAGACCGAAAAGTCGTCCGCCGCAGATGACGACGATGCCAAACCGGCCGAGACCCACGAGGTCGAGGAAGGCGACGAGGACATGGGCGAAAAGGAAGAGCCCGCCGTCGACCAGGAACCTGCCGCCGGGAAGAAGCCCGCGAAAAAGTTGGAACCGAAAACTGCAGAAAAGTCCGACTCCACCCGCGTCAAAGCCTCGCCCCTCGCGAAGAAAATCGCGGCCGAGAAAGGAATCGACCTAACGAGTCTCAAAGGCACCGGCCCCGGCGGCCGCGTCGTCGAGAGAGATGTCACGTCGGCGGCGTCGTCCGCTCCTTCCGCCGGCAAAGCTCCCGCGAAAAAAGCCGCCACACCCGCGGTGGCCGCGGGCGAAACCGCCCGCATCAGCCTCACCGGCATGCGCAAAGTCATCGCCGACCGCCTCGTCTCCAGTCTCGGCCCCGTCCCGCACTTCTACCTCAACATCGAGATCAACGCCGACCCGCTCATGCGCGTCCGCGCCGAGCTCAAATCCGGCAGCGAAGACGACGACTCGACCAAGATCACGGTCAACGATTTCATCCTCAAAGGCGCCGTTGTGGCCGCGCTGCGCGAGCCGAAAGTGAACGCCGCCTTCGACGGCGACGCCATCGTCCATTACGGCGACATCAACCTCGCGGTCGCCGTCGCGATCGACGAAGGCCTCGTCACCCCGGTCATCAAAGCCGCGCAGAACAAATCGCTCCGCGAGATTTCCGCGGAAGTGAAAGACCTCGCCCATCGCGCGCGCAACAAGCGAATGAAGCCGGACGAATTCCAAGGCGGCACACTGACCGTCTCCAACCTCGGCAGCTACGGCATCGATTATTTCTCCGCCATCATCAATCCGCCCCAGGCCATCATCCTCTCGATCGGCGCGATCGTAAAAAAACCAGTCGTGAACGAAGACGACGAAATCGTCCCCGGCTACCGGATGAACATCGGGATGAGCTGCGACCACCGCGTCGTCGACGGCGCGATCGGCGCCAATTATCTCAAGGCGCTCCGTCAGCTCCTGGAAAATCCGTCCCTCCTGCTTCTCTAATTCATGGACACCGAGGCTTTCGTCGACTGGGCGCTC
>DASXYO010000177.1:0-24805 GCA_036502465.1 Chthoniobacterales bacterium | reverse complement strand
ACCCGCAACGCGCTGAAGATCGAGGGCGAGGCCGACGCCGAGGCGGCGCGCATTTACGCTGCCGCCTACAATTCGCCCGAGGCACAGAATCTCTATTCGTTTGTTCGCCGGCTTGAGGTAGCGCGGGCTGCTTTTGCCAAGGACACGACGGCGGTCATCTCGACCGACAGCGATTTCGGCGGGGTCCTGAAGTGGATCGGCGGCGCCGGGCTGGCCCCGAAACCGCCGCTCGCGCCGAGTCCAAACCGCTGAGGTTCGCGCACGGCATTTTCCGGGGAGTGCACGCGCCCTCGCGTGCTGGCGATGGCGCCCCGCCATCGCGAACTTTTCTCTCTGCAGAGCAATGCGGCGAGGTGCCGCAATGAGCACGCGAGGGCGCGTGCGCTCCCCGGATCTAGCCGCGCCGGTTGCCGGTTCGGACACGAGCGCGACTTGATTATCAGCTGTCGTTCGAGAAGCTTTCTCGACCACTTCAATGATCTCCGATTCCATCAAAGTCGAACGCCTCTCGACCAGCTCGAAGATTTTCGCGTTCAGCCGCTGGGATGCGCTCCCCGCGCTCGCGGGTTTGTTTCACCTCGCTTATTTCTTCGGGCTTTTCTTCCTCTTCCCGCACACGCCGCTCTGGATCATGCTCGTCCTCGGCTTCATTTATTCGCTGATGATCAACGCCAACATCAATGGCGTGGCGCATAACTTCATTCACAACCCGTTTTTCCGCGCGCCGTTCCTCAACCGGCTTTTTGGGATCGTCGAGTCGGTCGCCTGCTGTTTTTCGCAGACTTATTACGACGTCGTCCACCTGCAGCATCATAAGGGGAACAGCGATCGGAAGGGTGAGGACGGTGAAACGATCGACTGGCTGTCGATCTATCGCCACGGCCACGACGACGAAGCGGAAAATCCGTGGAGTTATGTTTTCCTCAGTTTCTTTCGCGACAACCCAGCTGCGATCAAGCGCGAGCTGAGAAAGCGCGGCGACGTGGAAGTGCGCTGGGGCAACATCGAGCTGGCCGCGGTCGTGATCACCCTTCTCACGATGTTTTTTTTCAACTGGCGTTACGTCGTATTTTATTTCCTGCCCTTCTTTTATCTCGGGCATTGCTTCAGTTACCTGAACGGATATTTCCGCCATTACGGCGCGGATCCCGACAAGCCGATCGCCTGGGGCGTGAGCAGTTACGGCCGGATTTATAACTGGCTCTTCTTCTACAACGGCTATCACGCCGAGCACCATTTCCGGCCCAAGGTGCACTGGACGAAAATGGAAACGTTCCACCAGCAGATCGCCGAATTGCAGCAGCGCGAGGGAGTGCGGGTGATTGAGCACGCGCACATGCTCGGCTTTCTCGATCCGAATCTGCCGCCCAGAAAAGGAAGCGGCGGCGAGCCAGCCACGGCCGCGTCCTGAGGTAGCGCAAGCTTCCAGCTTGCAATCAATGGGACGGCGCAAGCTGGAAGCTCGCGCTACCTTTACACAACCGGCGCCAGAAGATTGTGCCCCGTCATCTCTTTCGGCTTTGGCAATTCAAGCAAAAAGAGCAACGTCGGCGCGATATCGGCCAGGATTCCACTCTCGAGCCGGAACTGTTTCGCGTCCTCCGCGACGTAAACCAGGTGAACGAGGTTGGTGGTATGCGCAGTATTCGGCGAGCCGTCGGGATTGCGCATCAGTTCGCAATTTCCGTGGTCGGCCGTGACAAGGAGCTTTCCGCCTAACGACAAAACAGCCGGCACGAGACGGGCCATGCAGGCATCGATCGTCTCGACTGCTTTCACGCCCGCGGCTACAACGCCGGTGTGCCCGACCATATCGGGATTGGCGTAGTTCAGAATGATAAGATCGTATTGCCCGAGCCGGCTGAGCACTTCGTCGGTCACCTGCACCGCGCTCATCTCCGGCTGAAGGTCGTAGGTCGCGACCTTGGGCGAGGGAATGATCTTGCGATCCTCACCCGTCGCCGCCTTTTCCACCCCGCCGTTAAAGAAATAAGTGACGTGCGGATATTTTTCCGTCTCCGCGATTCGCAGCTGCGTTTTCCCTGCCGCGCTCACCACGTCGTCGAGAATGTTCTCGAGTGATTGCGGACCGAACACATTCGGACAGTGATAGGTCGCGTCGTACTCCGTAAGCGTGACGTAGTGAACCCGCGGCCAAACCTCGCGTTCGAAGCCCTCGAAATTTTCCAAAAGGAAAGCCTGCGAGAGTTGCCGCGCGCGATCGGCCCGGAAGTTGAAGAAAATAATCGTGTCGCCGTCCTTGATCCGCTGCTCGTTAGGTTCGGCGAAGATCAGCGCCGGCATGAATTCGTCCGTTTTCCCGGCCGCGTAATGCCGGCCGACCGCAGCCGCGGGCGCGTCCTGGCAAATTTCCCCGCGTCCGAGTACGATCGCGTCCCAGGCCAGCTTCGTTCGATCCCAGCGCCGGTCGCGGTCCATCGCGAAATAGCGCCCAACGACCGTGATGATCCGCGCCCCACTCTTCGCCAGCTCCGTTGCACAAGTCGTTAGGTAAGCGGCACCGCCCGTCGGCGAAGCATCGCGGCCGTCGGTAATTGCGTGGACTGCGATCCGCTCCACGCCTGCCTGCTTCGCCGCCGCGGCGAGTGCGAGCAGATGCTTGTAATGGCTGTGCACGCCCCCATCCGAAACCAGCCCGATGAAATGGAGCCGCCCGCTTTTCGCGTTCCGAAACGCCTCCTGCAAAACCGGATTCCCTTTCAACTCGCCGTCTTTGATCGCCTTGTTGATCCGGGTCAGATCCTGATAAACGATCCGGCCCGCGCCGAGATTGAGATGGCCGACTTCGGAGTTTCCCATCTGCCCTTCGGGCAACCCGACGTCCTCACCGCTCGCGCTCAGCGTCGCGCGGGGATAATCCTGATAGAGCCGATCGTGAAAGGGCGTGTGCGCGAGCAGGGTCGCGTCGCCATTCTTTTCCGCTTCCGCTTTTCCCCCGGGATTGATCCCCCATCCGTCGCGAATCACTAAAACGACCGGCTTTGCCATAGGCTGCATTCTCCCGGCCTGCGCCCTCGCCTCAAGCGGTTTCCGGTGGCGCGGGATTGACAACCGGCCTCGCGCTTCGCTCTATCGATGGATGAAATGGCGCAACCAGATCCTGGCACTCCTCTGCCTGCTGGTCTTTATCGCGCTGGGGGTCCTTTATTTTCGCCACTGGGTGGTGCAAAAGCCGTTTGGGATCGTGCTTTTCATCGGGGAAGGATTGACCCCGGACCGCGTAGCGGCGACGCGCCTCTACGCCAGCGGCGCCAACGGCCATCTCGCGCTCGAATCGCTCCCGGCGGTAGCTCTTCTTTCCAATTACTCGCAGGATTTCGCCGTCCCCGACGAAGCCGCCGCCGCTACCACCCTCGCAACCGGGATGAAGGTGAACAACCGCAGCCTGGGCGTCGGGCCTAACGACAAGCGACTGAAGAGCATCATCGATCTCGCACGCGAAAAAGGGCGCGCCATCGGTCTCGTGACGAACGGCCGCCTAACGAATCCGACCGTGGCCGCCTTTTACGCGACAGGCAAAGGCGGCGCCGACATCGCGCAGCAACTGGCCGACGAAAAGAAAATCGACATCGTGCTCGGCGGCGGCAGCTCGAGTTTCCTTCCCGAAGCGAAAAATGGACAGCGCAGCGACGGGCGCGACCTCATCCTCGAGATGCGGCGCAACGGTTACGAAATCGTCCGGACAAAGGCGGAACTGGAAAACATCCCGCGATGGCGCCGTCCGCGGTTGCTCGGGCTTTTCAGCGATCGCGAGATGGCTTGCGGAAACGAGATCGCCGCCGGCAGCGAGCAGCCCGCGCTGGCCGACATGACGCGGCGCGCGATCGAGCTCCTGCAGTGGAACACCGGTGGTTATTTGCTGATCGTCGACGCCGGTCTCATGCGCACGGCCGCGCGCGAAAACCACGGCGAACGCACGCTCGCGGAAACGATCGAGCTGGATCAGGCCATCGCCGTCGCGCGGAATTACATGGGGGACAACGCGACGATTCTGGTGGCGGGAAATCTTGGGATCGGCGGCCTCTCGCTCAACGGCACGCCGTTTCGGCGCGACAGCGGAGTGGCCCTGCTCGGCGTCAACTCATCCGGCGAACCGGCGCTCACCTGGGCAACCGGGCCTAACGGGACAAATACCCGCGCGCAAGCGCCGCCTCCGGATTCCGAAGAAGAGCCGGCTCCGCCCGGAGAAGGTCCGGGCGGTTCGTCGTCGGCGCAGGAACCTGCCGCGGCCTACGCGCCGGAAGCGCGCAACACCGTGAACGATGTCCTTGCCGCGGGTCGCGGACCGGGAACCGAGGTACTCCACGGATTTCTGGATAACACGGTGATTTTTAGAATAATCGCCGACCAATTATAAACGCTCGCGCTGCGACAACGCTCACAACGCGTCTATCGCCGCCTTCAATTGAGGCGCAACCCGCTGTTTGAACTCAGCCCGGAAACCAATTTCATCGACGGCCTTGGCGACCGAATGCGCCGAGGATTCCGGCAGATTCGTTTTCGCGTAGCGCTCGAGCGTGGCGGCGTCCTTCGGATCCGAGAAGAAGGTGAAGAGCCCGGCGGCGAAATTGTTTATTCCAAGCGCATCCTGTTTCGCGAGCAGGGCCCTCATGTGTTCCTGCGCGTATTCCCAAACCAACTCGGGGTGCTCGCCATACCGCGCCGAGTAGGTGAGAAGCGAGGTGGAGCGGCTGGTCGGCAGCTCCTCGGTGAGGGCAATCGGAAGCGTGCGCGTGATCAGCCGCGGCTCGATCGCGCTGGCGAGCGCTTCGTAGAGGTACTGCTTCTCTTCAATGCTGTTGGTCTTCAATCCCAGCCGGTGAAGCTTTTCCCAAGTGGGAGAATCGGCATAACGACCAACCACGCCGAAAATCGCCGGGCGCAGATCGGGCGACACCGAGCTGGGATCGGAAAGAAAACTGTCGAAGCGTGAACGGCAGCCCGCGATGATATCGGAGTCGTTCAAAAGGCCGAGCCCGCGAATGAGGGAGGCGCGGAGCGCGGCCGTCTTGGCTTTCTCGCCCGGTTTCGCCTCCCAGTCGACGCGATCGAAAGCCGGCCGCAAAAGGGCGCGGGCATATTGCTGGAAACGGGGGCGCAACGGATCACCCGCGAGCAAACGGTTGAGAAAAGTAAAGGTGTCGATGATCTGGTCGTAGACCGCGAGTTGATCGTCGTTCAAGACCGGGTCGAGCAGGCCGAGATAATGCGAGACCGGCTCGCGGCCCGCCTCGACCAGTGCCCAGGCGTCGATCAGCAGGTTGACCCGGTCGGCCTCCGAGAGCCGTGGGATTTGCGCAACGAGCAGGTTCCAGGAGGCGCTGTCATACTGGACGCGGTAATAGCCGGTGTCCTCGACGTTGAACTTGATCGCCTTGTCGTTAGGCAATTCGTTAGGCAAATTTGCCGCCGGGTCGCGGAGAAGGAAACTGTTCGTCGCCGGCTGGTCCTGGGTCACGTAGGTGAGCGGGATCTGCCACCGGAGCGCGGGCGGATCGGCGAAGTGCACGGTAAAGCGCTCCTGGTGAAGCTGGATCGCGGTCTCTTTGCGTTCCACTTTCACGAGCGGAAAACCGGGCTGCTCGGTCCAGCCGGGAGCGATTTCGCCGACTGGTTTACCCGAGACTTCGGTCAGGGCCTGCCAGAGATCCGCTGTCGTGGTGTTCGAATATTTATGGGTGGCGATGTATTTGCGAATGCCGTCACGAAAGACTTCTTGGCCGAGAAAACTCTCCAGCATCCTGATGATGGCTGAGCCTTTCCGGTAAGTGATTTCGTCGAAAGCGCCGTTCGCTTCTGCCTCGTTCTTGATCGGTTGCTGCACCGGATGGGTCGTAGAACGGGCGTCGCCCTGCATCGCGACGTCTTTCGAGAATCCGACGCGCCGGCTTGGATCGCGCGACTCCGTGCGGCGCAGCCATTCATTCCATTCCGGGTTAAAGCGATCGGTGCATTTCGAGCCCATCCAGGAAGCGAAGCCCTCGTTCAACCAGAGATTGTCCCACCACGCCATCGTGACGAGATCGCCAAACCACTGGTGCGCCATCTCGTGCGCGATGACCGCGAAAATATCCTGCTTTGTCCGAGTCGAAGAGTTTTTCGGGTCGAAAAGAAGGACTGATTCGTAATAGGTGATCCCGCCCCAGTTCTC
This sequence comes from Chthoniobacterales bacterium, assembly GCA_036502465.1. Lineage (GTDB taxonomy): Bacteria > Verrucomicrobiota > Verrucomicrobiia > Chthoniobacterales > UBA10450 > Palsa-1392. Next base: position 18,633 of record DASXYO010000177.1, on the reverse strand, counting down.
CATCGCCCCGCCAAAACCGCCCGGAATCGCGATGAGATCGAGTTTCGGCAACGGATAAGGCACGCCGAAATATTCGTTGTAGTAATGGAGAATCTTCGCCTCGCTTTCGAGTGCGTAACGACCCATCTCCGCCTTTCCCTTCGTCGTCACGACGCGCAATTTCACGCCGTCCTGTTCCGCTTCGATGAAATCCAGCTCGCCGGCGCAGAGGACGACGAGATAACTCGACATCGAGGGCGAAACGCCGAAGCGCACTTCCTTGCCGCCCTCGATTTTGGTTTCTCCCTCCACCGGCATGTTCGAGACGGCGCTGAATTTCTCCGGAACGATCGCGGTGAGTTGAAACTTGGCGCGAAAACTCGGCTCATCCCAGCAGGGGAACATGCGGCGCGCATCGGTCGGCTCGAATTGTGTGCCGAGCATGATTTTCTTCTCGTTCGTCCCCTGCTCCTGGTAACGGGCGTAGAAAAGCCCCTGGCCCTGGGCGTTGATCTTGCCGTCAAACTTGAGCGCGATCTCGTGTTCGCCCGCCGCTATTTCGTTAGGCAAAGCGAGGGTGAGCGTTTGTTCCTTTGCGTCGAGGACGATCGATTTTTTCGGCAGCGCCTGGCCGTCGACGGAGGCCGATTCGATTTCCATCTCGAGCGCGTTCAGGACCAGCTTGGTGACTGGTTTATCGACCTGGATCTTGACCGTCTCTGACCCGGTAAAAGTGAGTTTCTCGACGTTAGGAGCAATGCGGATCGCGTACTCGGTCGGTCTGACTTCCTTCGGCAGTTTGCCCGGCGTGGTGGCGAAATCGAATTTCGATTCGGCACGAACAGGACTCAGTGCAACCAGAAGGAAAAATGCGGGAAGAAGAAAACGCATGGGGGCATTTAACTCTGTCAGGGGAGGTCTGCAATTTTGACCATCCTGGCGTCGTTCCTGATGCGAACGCTTGCGACTACTGCACGACAAGCATGAGCAGCAATTGCCCGGCCCCGATCTGCGGACCTTTCACGACCAGCGGGCTGCTCGCGCTCAGGGTCGCCGTCGTCTCGAGCAGCAACTGACGATCCTGATAAAGCTGCAGGTTCACCCGGTAACCATCGGGTACCACCCCGCGCGGATCGATGTGCAGCGAGAAATGTTTGCTCACCGCCAGCCAACTGGACTCGTCATTTTCGAGCGCGCGGCGCGACTGGCCGATGACCTCGAATTGATTATAGCCAAAAGTGCGGCGCAACGTGCCATTCAGCCGACTGATCTCGGCGGGCGCTGGCCCCGGCCGGGGCGCGTTTGTGGCCATGACCAGCCCGCTCCAAACCTTTTTGCCCCGCCGGCCCGAAGAATCGCCGTGCCGCGGTTTGCCTGCTTCGGCAGGTGCCGCAAGCGAGAGCAGCAATACGATCCCGGCAAGCGCGGCAATAAAGGTTCGGCCCATGAATTACTTCGCGGCGTAGTCGCTCGGCAACGATTTCAGTCCGTCCACCCAAAGCACTGTGACGCGATCCTCTTTCGTCTGGAAAATCGAAATGGTCGCGTTCGGATTCACACTCGGATCAACCCGCGCGTTTAGGATCTGGGTCAGATATTGCGATTGATCCGGCGCCGGCTGCTGGCGCAACACAAAAAAGGTACAAATGGCAAAGGCCGCGAGCGAGGTCGCACCCGTCCAGAGTAGACGGCGGATCGTCCACCAGCTTTCCCTTGTCCCTGCGCTCGAACTTGCCGCTGGCTGCTTCGTTTCCGCCGCCATCCGTTCGCGCAATTGGTGATGGAAGAACTCCTCATTTCCCATCGCGCGCGGCTGTAGTTGCTCCTTCAACAAAGCGCCCAGTTTCAGCGTCTGGTTTTTCTCCAGTTCAGCCGCGGCCCGGTTCTCCAGCGACGCCTCGAACTCGGCGCGTTCCGCCTCGTTCAGCTCGCCATCGATCCAGGCGGTCCACTTTTCCTCAAACGTTTTCATAAACATCCCGCAACAGATTCTGCAGCTTTTTCCGCGCGTAAAACAAGCGCGACATCACCGTCCCGATCGAGCAGCCTAACGACTCCGCGATCTCATGGTATTGCATGTCCTCGATTTCCTTCATCAAAATGACCGCCCGATGTTCCGGCGAGAGCTGGGCGATGGCGGCGTCGATCCGGCCGCGGATTTCCTTGTGTTCCATCCGCTCGTGCGGCAGGGCATCGGCGTGCGGCACGGTGCGGGAGGCCGGGTCGATTTCGCGTAATTGGATCTCGTCGTTGAACTCCGCCCCGCCGCCCTTGACCTGCTTCTTACGCATGGCGTCGATGGTTACGTTCATGACGATGCGGTAGAGCCAGGTGTAAAAAGACGACTGTCCCCGGAAGCGCGCGATCGATTTCCACGCCTTGAGGAAGCTGTCCTGAGCAAGATCCCAGGCATCCTGCTCGTTATGCACCATGTTGTAAATCATCCCAAAGACCCTTGTGCGAAAACGGCTGACGAGCTGATCGAAGGCCTCGGGATTCCCCTCCTGGGCTTGCCGCACCAGGTCGAGTTCCGGGACATCGGCTTCTGCCGCAGTCGCTTCCGTGTCCATATTTGGACGGGCGCGGCCCCGATTCATTCAATCGCTAGAGGCTGCCGTAGCGCCGCAGCCATTCGCCGCGGAATTCGCCCATCAGCAGAATGATTCCGTCGCGAACCTGGAAGAGCCGCTGCTGGAGGGCGGCGTGCTGGGTGCGGGTGAGCGATTTGTCGGCGATTAACTGCCCCGAGGCGTCCATCGCCACCGTAATCGCCTTCAGGGAGCGCTTCAGGTAGGCGATTGTCATTCCCAGCTCCTCGGCCTCGTCGTCGCTCAAGGCGGCCGCCAGTTTCGCGCTCGCCAGCGCGGTGTGGGTCGCGAGCTTGACCGCCGCCGGGTCGTTTTGCAATGCAGGCGCGCGCTCAAAAAGGCGATCGATCCAGATCGTTAGGGAAAAAGCCGCGCGATAGAGGACATGTTGTTCGAAACTTTCCGCCCGCTCGTTGATCAACTGGCTCACGGACTCGTCCGCCGTTTCGTCGTCCTCGAAGGCGAGATCGGGATCTTCATTCCAATCTTCGACGCTATCGTCGGGCGAGTGAGACCAACCCATCTCGCGCGCCACGATTTCGTCGCGCTGCGGATCGTCGATGTATTTCTCGAGCAGCTCCATGTATTTCTCCGTCTTTTGATCCTGCTGCTGGAGAAACCGCTCCCACTCGTATTCATCCCAAGCGCGGTCTGAGTCGTGCCCGGCCATGATTCCCTGTACGGCAGCTTGGGACGCTGCGCAAAAAAGTTTTACGCTGCCAATTCGTCGCTACTCTGCTTACTCATGGCGATGAGCGACGAGGAACGGGACGAACAATTTTATCGCGACACCGAGGCGATCGCGTTTCCGAAAATCGACGACCGCCAGCTCGCGCTCCTCGAGCCGTTAGGCGAGCGACGCGTTTTGCGCCGCGGCGAGATGGTTTTCAAGGCCGGCCAGCGCGATCTCCCACTCACGGTCATCCTGCAGGGCGAACTGGAAGTTTTTGAGAAGCGTGAGGAGACCGAGCAAATCCTCGGCACGCCGGGCCCGCGCGATTTCGTCGGCGACGTCGCCATGCTCCAGGGCACTTCAGCCCTGGTCAGCGCACGGGTGAAAACTGAGGAGGCGGAGATTTTGCAGGTCTCGGCGCGCAATCTCCGGCGCGCACTGGCCGAATTGCCCGGCGTCTCCGAGCCGATTGTGAATGCCTTCATCATGCGGCGGCAACGCCTGATGCGAGATCGGGAGTTTGCCGGCTTCCGCATCATCGCGTCGCGTGAGTCGCGCGAAGGGCATCACCTGCACGATTTCCTCGGCAAGAACCACGTTCCGCATCGCGTAATCGAGGTTGAAAGCGAGCAAGGGCAGGCCCTCGCCCGCCGCCTGAACCTAACGACCCGCGATCTGCCGACGCTCATTACCGCGACCGGCGCCCCGCTGCGCCGCCCTTCGCTCCGCGAAGTGGCGCAGATTGCCGGGTTACTCCGACCGCTTGCCACCGAGGGCGAAGAGGAAATTCATTGCGACCTTACGATCGTGGGCGCGGGCCCGGCCGGTTTGGCCGCGGCGGTCTATGCCGGCTCCGAGGGCCTCAAGACGGTCGTCCTCGAAAGTTACGCCCCCGGCGGGCAGGCCGGCTCCTCTTCCCTGATCGAGAATTTTTTTGGATTCCCAACCGGGATCAGCGGCGGCGACCTGACTTATCGCGCACAGCTCCAGGCCTATCGCTTCGGGGCAAGATTCTCCACGCCCTCGCAAGCCCTAACGATCGCCGTCCGCGCCGATGATGAATATCGCGCCTGCCTGCAGATCGAAGGTTGCAGCGCGAGCCTGCGCTCGAAATGCGTTCTCATCTCGACCGGCGCGGATTACCGCCGCCTCGATGCCGATGGCCGCGAAGAGTTCGAGGGCTTCGGTGTTTACTACGCCGCCACCGCGCTCGAGGGCCAGCTCTGTCGCGGCGCGACCGTCATCGTCGTCGGCGCCGGCAACTCCGCGGGGCAAGCCGCAATGTATCTTTCCGAAGGCGCCGCCAAGGTCCTCCTCGTCGTTCGCGGCCAGGGCCTCAGCCAAAGCATGTCGAGTTATCTCTCCCGCCGGGTCGAGACGAAGGAGAATATCGAGATCTTATATCAGACCAGGGTTCGCAAAATGACCGGGCGCAAGATGCTCGAGGCCGTCGAGCTCGAGAACACCGTCACCGGTGCAGTGCGCACCGTCGAGACTCCGGCCGTCTTCTCCATGATCGGCGCCGATCCTTGCACGCGCTGGCTTCCCTCCGAAATCGAGCGCGATGAAAAAGGCTTCATCAAAACCGGCACTGCGGTAGCGAATTCCCCGCTCTGGCAAAAAGCAAAACGTTCTCCCGGTCCTCTCGAAACCAGCGTCCCTGGAATCTTTGCCGCGGGCGACGTCCGTTCCGGCTCGATCAAGCGCTGCGCCGCCGCGGTCGGCGAGGGCGGGATGGCAGTGGCGGGCGTCCATGTTGCCCTGGAAACGGCTGCCTAACGAAAGCGGTTCCGGCGGAATCTACAACTTGCAGACGCTGGAGCCAGTAATGGCTCCAAATTAATGCCCCGGCTCCGGCGTAAGATTTTGCAGGATCGTCGCGGGCACCCCCGCGCTCACGAGGGTGGCCGCGCCATTGGTTGGGTCGCGTCGCAGAACGCGCCGGCTGACCTGCTGGAGCGCGGCGGTGCGCGCGTTTTGGTCCGTGATGCTTTGCGCCCAACCGACCGCGGCGGAGAGATCGGTCGAGGAGACAGAGGAAGCGTAAGCGGCAGCCGCCGAATCGCGCACGCTCCCCGCGGGCAAGCCGTTGATCCAACTGCCGGCCGCGGCCGGATCCTGGTCGGACCAGCGCCTAACGACGTCCCCAACGGTGCGGTCCTGGGTCGCGGGATCGGAGATGGTGGTGGCAAAATTGAGCGCACCTTGCGGATCCTGGCCGGCCCAGGTGCGGACGACCTGACCAAGCGGCGAGCGCCAGCCGCTGTTCGAGGTGTCCTGCGCGGCGAGCGAGGCGGCGCTTAACGGATCGGTCGAGGACCATTGCCGGTAGATCGTTTGGCTGAGCGGCTCGTTATGACGAAAATTCTCCAGGGTGGAGGCGAAGCGCACCGCCCCGGCCGGATCTGACTCGGCCATGACGCTGAGTGCGCCCCGATACGCCTGGTAGCGCTGGCTGGGATCGCTGATCTCGCGGGCCCGCGCGAGCGCGCTGGCGACATCGCCGGTCGCGAGGTGCTCAAAAACCGCCCCAGTGAGATCGTCGAAACCTTTGTGCGCCGCGGCAAAGGCGAGCGCGGCCTCCGGATCAAGTTCCGCCCAACGACTAACGAGAAGGCGGGTGGCAAGATCGCGGTCGGCTCCATAGGGAAGCTGGCGAGTGGCGAGGAGGGCGGCGGCGAGATCGGCGGACGAAAGCCGGTTCACGTAATCGGTCAGCGCGCGAAAGCGGTTCGGGCTGCGCCGATTTTTCAGGATCCGGTCGAGTCCGCCGGGACGAAGGTGATGGGCGTCGGCTGTGTCACGGACCAGAGAAGGAAAAGTCGTGGTCTCTTCCGCGGGAATGTTCCTGGGCACAGCCTGCGCGACCGGCGCGGGCGCTGGTGACGGCAGGCCCCAATGCCCGAGCGCCACTCCCACGAGCAGCGCGCTAACGGCAATCACGATTTTGATGAGATGGTTATCTTTTTCGGCCATGTGCGAGGTCAAAGACAGGCGGTGCGGCTTGATCGTTACCAAATTCTTTCCCAGAAAGCCAGTTTTCGCGGCAGGCAAATTTGGAGGTCCGGGGTAACGGCGAAAACGTTAGGCCAGATTCGGCGCGGCTTTCGCTTCTGCGCGGCGGGTTTGCAGGCGCAACTGGCCACAGGCGGCCGCGATGTCATGCCCTTTCTCGCGCCGCAAAGTGGCGACGGCGCCGTGCGCGCGCAGGATCCGAAGAAAATTTTCCTGCCGGTTGCGCGAAGGGCGCGACCATTCCAGTCCTTCGACGGTGTTGTAAGGGATCAGATTGACCTTGGCGGAAAGGCGCAAGGCGTGTCGTGCCAGTTCGTGGGCCTGCTCATCGCTGTCGTTCACGCCGGCGATGAGGATGTATTCAAACATGAGCCGCTTTTTTTGCGCGACGTAGGCGTCGCAGGCCTCGAGCAAGACAGCGAGCGGATATTTCCGGTTCACCGGCATAATCTGGCTGCGCACGTCATCGGTCGCGCCGTGCAGAGAGATGGCGAGCCGGAACTGCGTCGGCTCCAGGGCGAGCTTGCGGATCTGCGGCGCGAGCCCGCTGGTCGAGATGGTGATGTGGCGCGCGCCGATCTCGAGGCCCCAGGGCGCGTTGATGATCCGGATGGCGCGGAGCAGGTTCGTTAGGTTGGCGAGCGGCTCGCCCATCCCCATGAAGACGATGTTGTCGATCTTCTCTCCGCTCTCTTTTTCAATCGCGAGCAACTGATCGACGATCTCGCTCGCGTCGAGATTGCGCGAGAAACCGTCCAGCCCGCTCGCGCAGAATTTACAGCCGTAAGCACAGCCGACCTGAGTCGAGACGCAGGCGGTGCGACGGTCCGAGGTTTCGCCGTAAAGCGCGGGCGACGCGGGAATGAGGACTGATTCGATCAGATTGCCATCGGCGAAGCGGAACAAAAATTTGCGGGTCGTATCCTTCGAGCCGAGCACGCGGACAAGCTCCGGCCTAACGAATGAGAATTCGCTCGCCAGTTGAGCGCGAATCGCGGCCGGGAGATCGGTCATCGCCTCGAAGGAATCGACGCGCTTTTTGTAAAGCCAGTCGGTGACCTGTTTCGCCCGGTAACCGGGCGCGCCGGCGGCGGCCAGATGTTCGCCCAACTCGTCGAGCGTGAGCGATTTGATGGAAGTTTGGGGCACAGCCAAACCTAGCGGACCCGCCGGAGTTGTCATTTGTGGGCCACGAGGACGCCGTCGGGCTGCTCCTTCGTGTCGGGCTGATCGACCTCGATCGCGTAACCGTTTGCCTGCAGCAACTGGCGGCATTCCTGGTGCAAGGTGAGGCCCAGGACGCGGCCATGTGTGCCGACAAGGAATGTGCGGATAGCGCCCGAGCGCATGCTTTCGCTCGCTCCTTTCAAGACCTCGACTTCGAGGCCCTGCACATCCATTTGCACCAGATCGATCGGGCGACCGATTCGCCTAACGAGGCTGTCGAGAGTGATGGTTGGAATCAGAATAGTGGCGTTTTTCGGACGGCGCAGCCCGATCGCTTCGAGGAAACCTTTCCAGCGCCGGCTGAGTGAGACCATCTCGTTACCGCCGGCCGGTGCGAGCTTGCTGCTGTAGCCGCGATCCAAAAATGCCTGGCTCCCTTCGCTCGAGGTGAGTCCTTCGGGATGGATGGTGAAGTCGTTATCCGTTAGGCCGTTGAGGAGAAGATTCTCGCTGAGAAGACGCCGGTGCCGCTCGAGTGGCTCGACTCCGTGAATCGCGAGCCGCGAGGCCAGCTTACGCGCAAGGATGAGGTAGTAACCAATCGCCGCCCCGACATCGACGTAACAGCCCTCGGGCGGGAGTTTCCGGATCAAATCGACGAAGATGTCCTCTTCTTCCGCTTCGTGGACATTGCGCTTTTCGTAGCGGGCGCGCTGGCCGGGCCAGAGCTGATCCTCATAAACCCGGACGCCATTATCGAAAGTGTGGATGGCGCGCGGCATGATCGAGCAACGTTTACTCCCGCCCTCCGCCGCTCACAAGACCGCATCGCAGCCCGCGCGGTCTTGCCTAACGACTCGCGCTGACCCGCCAGATGGTACCGTGCCCGTCCTCGCTGAAAAGAAGGCTGCCGTCCTTCGCCACCGTCAGACCGACCGGACGACCCCAGACGTTGCCATCGGGAGTTACGAAACCGGTTACGAAATCCTCGTATTCGCCACGTGCTTTGCCGTGGTCGAGCGGGACGCGCACGATTTTGTAACCGGTCCGCCGGCTGCGATTCCACGAGCCGTGAAAGGCGGCAAAGATGTCGCCGCGATATTCCTTGGGGAATTGTTTCCCGTCGTAGAAACAAAGGTTGAGAGTGGCCGAGTGCGCCTGCACGAGCACGTCAGGCACGATCACCTTGCCGGCCCACTCGAGTTTCTCGCCCTTGTGCCGCGGATCCTGGTGATTCCCAATGTAGAACCACGGCCAACCGTAGAAGCCGCCCGACGTGACGTGGCTGATGTAATCCGGCGGCAGGTTGTCGCCGAGTCCGTCGCGCTCATTCGTGCTCATCCAGAGTTCGTTAGTCCCGGGTCGCATCTGGATGCCGACGGCGTTGCGAATTCCCCAGGCATAAACCTTTTGGCCCGAGCCATCGGGATTGAACTCAAAGATGCGAGCGCGATCGGCCTCCGCCGCATCGTCGGAGACGTTGGATTGCGACCCGATCGAGACATACATTTTTATCCCGTCGGGCGAAAAAGCAAGGCCACGCGTCCAATGCCCACCGCCCCGCAGGAGGCCGCCCGGTGAGAGGTGCGCACCGAGTTTCTCGGCGGGACCGCGCGCCTTCAGGTCGCCGTTGCGATAGGGAAAGCGAATCACGCCATCGGTATTTGCGACGTAAAGATATTGCGGGTCCGGTCCCGGCGGATAAAAGGCGACGCCGAACGGCTGGTTCAGGCCGCTCTCGGCAAAGATCCGCGGAGCCTCCGGTTTACCACCGCGCTCGCGCAGGACTTTGATCTGGTTGGCGCGACTTTCGACGATGAAAATGTCGCCGTTAGGCGCGGTCAGGAGAACGCGCGGATCGCGAAAACCGCTGGCGTACTCCTGGATTTGGAACCCGGCCGGGACGTGCAGTTGCGCACCCGGCGGTCGCGCCACGACACGGGGACCGTTGTTGGCCGAACTGGTGTCGTTAGGCGGAGGCAAATCGGCGACGGTGATCTTGCGCCGGATTCCGGGCGCGTCGCCCGTCCAATCCCCCATCGCCGCTTTCCCGGTGAGAAGCTTGCCGTTCTCCTCTGCGGCGAGGCTAAAGCAGGCAAAGAAGAGGAGCGCGCCGGCTGAGAGCCTTCTACCCAAACGAATCATGCGCGAAAATTTCGCCTAACGAAAGAGGACGGAACTCTTTTCCTTCGCCTTCGCCATTTGCAGTCCGGCTTTGCGCTGATTGATGACGAAGGTGTTGTTGTCGCCCAGCCTGGCCCACGGACCCGGGGGCACTTCGCTGAACTCGACGAATTTCCAGTTAGTCACGTCGGTGTCAGCCATGCCGAGATAATCGCGCACCGCCGGCGAGACATCGAGGCCGGCACCGCGATTCAGATTCGGTTTCGGGCGCTCGTTGCCGAAAACGTATTCCCAATGATCGGTCCGGAACGGCCCGGCATCTTCCCACTGGGCGTAGACGGTGCGATTGCCCTTGCGGATTTCTACCCAGCGGCCTTTGCAGACAGAAACGCCGGGGCCCCGATACGCTTCCTTGAACCACGGCACCACTTTCGGAGCCTCCGGCCGGTGACCTTCGCGCGCTTTGTCGTTGTAGGGCAGCGCGCAGTAAAAGGGATTCTGACGGGGCGTGAAGTCGACCGGGATATAATTCTGCCGTTGCGACGGCCGCGGGTCATCGTAGCCGCCATAATTTTTCGCCCAGGATTTATCCCAGCTGCTGGCGTGATTTGGGACCGGATTATTCGCGGTAGGCTTTTCGCCAATCCAGAAAACCGTCGTGACGATGTCCTTCTTCCAAGGATAGCGATCGGCGCCCTTGCCGAAGTTCACGAATTTTGTCGGAGGCGGGGTGTAACCAATCGGATCGACTTTGAGGAGGACCTCTTCGTTTAGCCGATTCGATTTTTTGTTCAGCTGAACTTTCTTGGTCGGCGGCTGCGCGGGCGCAGAAGGCGCGAAGCAGGCCGAGACGGAGGAGAGCAAAACGGCGATAGCGTGAGTAAATTTTCCAGGTTTCATTCGAAATCGGAGACTTCAGCAAACCGGCTGAAGAAAATGCGCACAATTAAGATTCGGTCAGCAGACCGGAAATGCGCGTAAGTTGAGGTCGCGCAAGGTAGCACGCGACGCACCCATCGCAACCCGCATCAGCCCAAAAACTTTCCCGGATTCAGGATTCCCAGGGGATCGAGCGCCTGCTTGAGACGAGCATGCAACTCGCGCGCCGTATCGCTTGTCGCCTCGGGCCACCAGCGCTTCTTGGCGAGGCCGATGCCGTGCTCGCCGGTGATGACCCCGCCCCAGGCCAGGACCTGCGCAAATAGTTCATCGAGCACCAGTTCGACCCGGTCACGCACCGCCGGGTCGGAATAATTCGCGGCCATGACGTTGACGTGAATATTGCCGTCGCCGGCGTGGCCAAACGTCGCGACGGGAAAACCATGACGTTCCTGTAACTGGCCGGCGAACTCGACCAGTTCGACGAGGCGGCTGCGCGGGACGACGACATCTTCGTTAAGCTTCGTCAGGCCGGTGGCGCGGAGGGAATTGCTGAATTCGCGCCGGAGCGCCCAAAGCTTCTCCGAGCCTTCCTCAGTCGTCGCCACGGTGAGTGAGTTTGGGTTGCGTCCGGCGAGCAACGCCTCGAGGGCGGCGGCTTCGATCCCGACTGTGTCCGCACGGCCGTCGACGTCGACGAGAAGGTGCGCGTTGCCCTCGGGAACGATTCCCTTGCCGAGATCGCGGCGGGCGGCTTCGAGCGTGTACTGATCGGCGATCTCGAGAGAAGACGGGAGAAATCCTGTGGCAAAAATCGCCTGTACTGCGGCGGCCGTTTCCGACATGGTCGCAAAGGAAGCCGAAAGCGTGGCCCGCGCCTGTGGCAGCGGAAGCAGGCGCACCGTGATTTCGGTCACCACGCCTAACAATCCCTCCGAACCGACAAAGAGGCCGATCAGATCAAAGCCTGTCTTGTTCTTATGCACGCGTCCGCCAGTCCGCAGAACTTCGCCATTAGCGAGCACGACCTCGAGGCCGATGATGTATTGGCGGGTAACGCCGTATTTGAGACAGCGCGGACCGCCGGCGTTCGTGGCGACGTTTCCCCCGATACTGCAATGGTGCAGACTCGCCGGATCGGGCGGATAAAAAAGCTTCTGCGCCCGGGCCGCGGCCTGCAATTCGCCGGTAATGACGCCCGGTTCCACGACCGCGACCGCGTCGCCGAAACTGATTTCCTTGATCCGATTCATCCGCGCGAGCGAAAGCGCGACCCCGCCGCGGACCGGCACGCAACCGCCGACGTAACCGTAGCCGGCTCCGCGCGCCGTCACGGGAACCTTGTTCTCAGAAGCGAAACGGAGCAGGCGGCTGACCTGCTCGGTGTTTTGTGCGAAGACGACGACTTCGGGCGAGTGCTCGGCGAACCATTTGTCGCCGCTGTGCGCGGTACGCGTCGATTCGTCGGCCGCGACGATCGCCTCGCCGAGAAGCGCGCGAAGATCGGAAACGAGGTTCACCGTTCCACCATAACCGGTGGTTCGATCACTTCCACGCGCGTTCCGATTTCCGCGGCCTCGAAAAAATGTTTCGCCATCCTGATCGGCATGCGGACGCACCCGTGAGAGGCGCGAAAGCGCGGAACGAAACCGGCGTGCATTCCGTAGCCGCCGCGAAAGCGAAGGAAATACGGCATTTTCGCACCGACAAACTGTGAGCCTTTTGGGGGCGGGGTGTTGTTCAGGTCCACATCGCGACGCAGCACCGCGCCGGTGTTGCGAGCCACGTATTCACCAAATTCGCTCGAGACATGATTGATGTCCTTTTGCACGACACGGTATTTCCCGGGCGGTGTTTCGTATTCCTTGCGGCCGGAGGAAATGTTGGTCCGGCCGATGAGGGTTTCGCCGCGATAAAAGAAAGCCTGTTGCTTGGTGAGATCGATCAGGATCCTCGCCTCGCCCTTCGCCGTGGGATCGTCATACCAGGAAGAAAAGACCGGATGATGAGAAGCGAGACGCGTCTGCGCGGCAACGGAGCGATGGCGGCGCACGCCGACGTCGTTAGGCAAGTCGGTGCAGCCAAGCGGGGTGAAGGCGAGGATACTGACGTAAACGAGTGCTCGCGGCAAAGGGGCCAGGGTCATGCTGCCGCGATTGTAGCGGGAGTCGACGCTTTGCACAACGCCGCTGCGCGAGGCGCTGGCGGAGGCTACCGTGAGGCGGGCGTAGACCATCTTTTTCCTTCATTCGCGAGTCCGCTTCCGGCATGTTCGCATCAGCCAAGGAGTGGTAATGGGAACGTCGTGTTCGCGCCCTGTCCTTCTTCGCCGAATTGCATTTCGGGTGATGCGCATGATTTCCGCCATGCGATCGCGCCTTTTGTTCTGAAAAATTCGGCGACTGACGTTTGGCCGCAGATTCGAGCGGCCGTTCTCACTTTGCCGCGCACAAAACTGGCGCTGGACGACGCGCATTACCTCCGTGCGGAATGCCGCAGCGCGGTCGTCGGATTTGTGGACGATCTCGAGATCCAGCTCCGCCCCGGCGAGAGCGCCCTGGCCGTTCGCTCGGCTCGAGAAAAGGCTACTACGATTTTGGAGTCAACCGACGCCGTCTCGAGACATTGCGCGGACTTCTGCGGGAACGCGGCCTTGTCGAGTGAGCCTATTCGTTAGGGCGCCGGCGGGCGAATGGTGTAACCGACATAGCGCAAGGTGTGAATTAACGGCTGGTCGAAGCCTGCATCCACTTTCTTGCGGAGACGCGCGATGAAAATCTCCACCGTCCGCGTGTCGTATTCGTGTTCGCGTTGCCAGATGCGTTCACACAGTTCGGTCCGGGAAAAAACGCGGCCGGGTTCCTGCATCAGGACCTGGAGGACGTCGAACTCGCGCGGAGAAAGCGCGATCGCGGTGCCCGCGCGCGCAACGTGACGATGGAGAACGTCCATTTGCAGATCGCCGACCTTCAACAACTCCGCAGCAGTGGGCGACGCCGCGCGCCGGCCGAGCGCCTCGACACGGGCCATCAGCTCGTTCATTGAAAAAGGCTTCGCCAAATAATCATCCGCCCCTGCCTTTAAGCCTTTGACCCGGTCGGCCACCCCACCGAGCGCGGTCAGGATGAGAATGCGGGCCGTGGAATGCGCCTCGCGCAAACGAGCCAAAACCGAGAGACCGTCGAGCCCCGGCAACGTGAGATCGAGCACAATGAGATCAGGCGGATCGGCCAGCGCGGCCTGCAGACCTTCCGCGCCATCATTGCGCGCAGTCGCCTCATGCTCGCAGCGCTGCAGTTCCCTGGTGATCTGGCGAGCCAATCTTAAATCGTCTTCGATAACCAGAACGCGCATGCAGTTTTCCTGCGCTAGGTGGATAGACAGAAAGGAAGCGCTAACGCGAGCCAATTCCAAAAATTGGAAGGTTAATTGCGCGTTGCCGCAGGAGGTTCTGGTAATCGTGAGCGGTTCAGGATACATCTGGCGTGCGCATGAGTTTGGAGCCGATCGTTCAGACAATCAGTTCCGAGAGCCAGCGGCGGATGAACGTCCCGGTCGTCACGGTCGCGAAGTTTTTCGAGCGGCACGCAAAATCGCTCCAGCTCAAACTGGAGGGCAAAGAGATCGGCTTCGAGCGGCGCATCCGGGAACCGACGATCAACCGGCCGGGCCTCGCACTCGCCGGGTTCTACACCTATTTCGCGCACAAGCGCGTGCAGGTGCTCGGCGCGGCGGAGCAATCGTATCTCAAGAATTTATCGCCTCGCCAACGGCAGACGCGTTTCCGCGCGCTTTGTTCGCAAAAAATTCCCTGCCTCGTCGCCTCGCGCGGCTTTCATCTCGCGCCAGAGTTGCTCGCCATCGCGGAAGCGGCCGGGATCGCGGTTTTTCGCACGCCGATGATCACGATGAAATTTATCAACGCGGCGACGATCGCGCTCGAGCTCGATTTTTCGCCGATCGTGACGGAGTTCGGCAGCATGGTCGACATTCTCGGCGTCGGCGTCTTCATCCGCGGCTCGAGCGGCGTCGGAAAAAGCGAATGCGTCCTTGGATTGATCGAACGCGGTTACAGCCTGGTGGCCGACGACGTGACGAAAATTAAATCGCTCGAAGGCCGCGAGCTGATGGCGACCGCGCCCGATGTGACCCGCTACCACATGGAAGTGCGCGGCATCGGCATCATCAACGTCGTTTCGGTCTTCGGCATCGGCGCGATCCGGATCGAGAAGCGGCTGGATCTGGTGGTGACGCTAAAAGATTGGCAGGAGCTGGAAGAAGTGGATAGAATCGGTCTGGACCGCGAACTTTACGAGATTCTCAAGATCGAAGTGCCGCACATCACGATTCCAGTGCGGCCGGGACGAGATATCGCGCGATTGATCGAGGTGGCAGCGATGGATCAAAAGCTGAAGGGCCTCGGTTTGAACAGCGCCATGGAATTTAATGAAAAGTTGCTCGGTCTAATGAAGACGCAGAACACCTGATGGGACTACTAAACCGCCGCTCAGCACCAGCCACGAACGAGAAGGTCGAGAAAGAAATCACGATCATCAATCGGCTTGGCCTGCACGCGCGTCCCGCGGCCATGTTTGTGCGCATCGCGAGCCGGCACCGGTGCGAAATCTGGGTCGCGAAGGACGATGAAGAGATCAACGGCAAAAGCATCATGGGCCTCATGATGCTGGCCGCGGGCCAGGGTTCGAAATTGCGGGTTCGCGCCGAGGGGCCCGAGGCGGCGCAGGCCATTCAGGACATCGAAGAATTAATCCAGTCGCGCTTTAACGAAGAATAGTTGACGTTCCGGCTATTGTTACCGGAATGAAGGGCGATCCCGGCCACCAGGAAAAGCGTTGTCACGGTGTCGCCGCCGCTCCCGGAATTGCGCGCGGACCGATCCACGTCTTTTCGATCGAGACGGACGACGTCGTTCGTTACCAGGTCGATCCGGCCAACGTCCCGGACGAAATCGCGCGTTTTGAAAGCGCGCTAATTCAGACGCGGGCGCAGATCCTGGAAATGCAGCAGCAGATCGCGGAAGCGATCGGCGCGAAGGACGCGGGGATTTTCGATGCGCACCTCCTGGTTGTGGAAGACCAGACCTTGATCGACGAAGTCCTGCGCAAACTGGAAGCCGACCACTGCAACGTCGAGTTCACTTTCCAGGAAGTCGCGAACCGCTACGTCGAATCGCTTAGCCGGATCGACGATCCATATCTGCGCGAACGTGCGGTCGACATCCAGGACGTGACGCGCCGCGTCATTCGTAACCTGCAGGGCAAATCGCCGCGCCCGTTTCTCTCGATCAACGAGCCTCACATTTTGGTCGCGCATAATCTCACGCCCTCCGACACCGCGACGATGAATCGCGAACAGGTGCGCGGTCTGGTCCTCGATCTCGGCAGCCGCACTTCGCACACCGCGATCATGGCTCAGTCGTTAGGCATTCCTTCTGTGGTCGGATTGCACGACGCGACGGAGACCCTGGAGACCGGCGCCCCGGCGCTGATCGATGGCTACCACGGCATCCTGATTGTTTATCCGACCGAAGAAACCCTGCGCGCATACGAGGAAATCGAACGCCAGAAAGGCGCGATCGCGGAACGCCTCACGGAACTGCGCGAAACGAAATCAACCACGCGCGACGGCCGGCATATTGTTCTCTCGGCCAACATCGAGCTGCCCGACGAAGTGGATTCCGTGCTCTCCCACGGCGCGGAAGGTGTCGGACTTTACCGGACGGAATTTCTCTATCTCAACCAGACCACACTGCCGACGGAAGAGGAGCAATTCGAAGTCTATCGCACCGTCGCGCAACGTCTCGCGCCCGATCCGCTCATCATCCGCACGCTCGATCTCGGCGGGGACAAGATTTCGGATGGAATCGAAAACGGAGGCGACGAGCTCAACCCATTTCTCGGCTGGCGCGCGATCCGGTTTTGCCTCGAGAATATCGAGATCTTCAAGCCGCAGCTCCGCGCCATCCTGCGGGCGAGCGTGTCGTCGAACGTGAAGATGATGTTCCCGATGATCTCGGGTCTGGACGAAGTGCGGCGTGGCCTGGAGATCGTCGAGGAATGCAAAAACGAGCTCCGTAAGGAAGGGCGCCCATTCAACGACGATCTCGATATCGGCGTCATGATCGAGGTGCCAACGGCGGCCATCATGGCGGACCGGCTGGCGCGCGAAGTCGATTTTTTCAGCATCGGGACGAACGACCTGATCCAGTATTCCGTGGCGATCGACCGCACGAACGAGCGGGTCGCGCACCTTTACGAGCCGAGCCATCCCTCCGTCGTTAGGCTGCTCAAGATGGTGGCCGACGCGGCGCATGCGAACGGCATCTGGGTGGGAATCTGCGGCGAAATGGCGGGCGATGTCCTGTTTACCCCTCTCCTTCTCGGCCTGGGAATGGATGAACTCAGTGCGGGCTCGACCCTCGTCCCGCGGGTTAAGAGCGCGGTCCAGCGCCTAACGATTTCAGAATGCCAGGCGCTGGTCGCGGAAGTGCTGGAACTCGATACGCCTTCCGCCGTTCTGGCTCGCTGCACAGAAATGGCGGAGCGGAATTACCCCGAATTGCTCAGCTGAGTTTTGCTTCTGCGGGGCTAATCGTCTTCGTCGGATTCCGTTTCGCCTTCCGGCCCGATCTCGGGCTTGATGCCGTCCTCTTCCATCTTGCGCAGGACGTCGCTCATATCGTCCACTTCGTCCCACACTTCCTGGCTAACGTAAATCTGCGCCCGCTGCTGCACGGCCATCGCGATGCAATCACTCGGACGCCCGTCGAGCTCGATGATCTTCTTTTGCTGCAGCTCGTTTTCCGCCCGGATAATCATGCGCGCGTAATAGGTCGCGTTCTTGAGATCGTTGATGATGACTCGCTCGACATGCGCGCCGAGCGCGGTCATGAGGTGCGCCATCAGGTCATGGGTCAAGGGACGTTCCTTGACCGTCCCGCGCATGAACATGGTGATCGCGCTGCCGACACTCTGGTCGACATAGATGATGAACACCTTGTCGGCGTTGCCGAGGAAGACCGCGCACCCGCCGCTCGTCGGAAGGACCGCACGCACCTGCACTTCAATCACCGTTTTGTTCATCTAAAAAAACCGTATCAGAGCGATCTTGAAAAACAAGCTGCTCACCCCGGGAGAGACTATCGCCGAGATGTTTCACGCCTCCGTTTTTCGCCCGTGAACGCTGGATTTTTCGCGCTCAATCTGCCGATTGAATTTGCAGACTGGTGCCCTACACTGCGCCACGATGACAAAGGGTGACTGGGATGTGGAAGCCGCGATCGCGACATACAATGTCGACGGTTGGGGTGACGGTTACTTCTCGGTCAACAGCGCCGGCAACGTCACGGCCATGCCGCTGAAGGAAGCGGGCGGCGCGATCGATCTACTCGAGGTCGTGAACGAAGCGCGTGAGCGCGGTCTCGGCTTCCCGCTTGTTATTCGGTTCCAGGATCTGCTTCGCCACCGGGTTGAGACTGTCAATCGCGCCTTTCAGGCAGCGATGCAGGAATTCGGTTATCGCAGTCCTTATCGCGGCGTCTTTCCGATCAAGGTTAATCAGTTGCGCGAAGTGATCGAAGAGATCGTCGACGCCGGTTCGGAATTTCATTTCGGCTTGGAGGCGGGCAGCAAACCGGAACTGATCGCTGCCCTCGCGATGCACAAGGATCCCGAGAGTCTCATCATTTGCAACGGCTACAAGGATCGCGCGTTCATCCGCACTGCCATGCTCGGATGCCGCCTCGGCAAATCAGTCATCATCGTGGTCGAGAAGCTCGAGGAACTGGAGCAGACGCTCCGTGTCGCGAGGGAGATGGGAGTCGAACCGCACATCGGGATTCGAGTGCGCCTGCACAGCAAAGGCGCGGGCAAATGGACGACGAGCGGCGGGGAGAATGCGAAGTTTGGCTTGAGCACCACAAACCTGATCGCGGCCAGCGAGATGCTCAAGGCACAGCGACTGGCCCATTGTCTTAAGCTGGTGCATTTCCATGTCGGCTCGCAGGTGCCGGACATTTCCACGGTCAAGCGCGCAGTTCGCGAAGCGGCACGCTATTACTCGAAACTCTCCAAGCTCGGCCACGAACTTGGTTATCTCGATGTGGGCGGCGGGCTCGGGGTCGATTACGATGGCTCCCGCACGAGCTTTGACAGCTCGACCAATTATTCGCTGCAGGAGTATTGCAAC
>DASXYO010000176.1:0-12213 GCA_036502465.1 Chthoniobacterales bacterium | reverse complement strand
AGGAACTCGTCCCGGTCCCGGTCTTCCAAGAAGAGCGCTTCCCGCCGATCCCCCCGACTCATCGCATGATAGCGCGCTCCCTCATATTGGATCCGCAGCGGTCTTGCCATGTCAGCAATCTTCGGAACTCAATCATCATGTGTCAATAGTTGGCTCTGACCCCGATTCCCCGCTTGCTGACCCCGATTCCCCGCTTGACCCCGATTCCCCGCTACAACCCGTATTCCACAATAACAGCGCGCATCGGTTTTTCGCCGCATGCGCATGATAGCACGCAAAGAATAACAACAACGTACCTCATTTGAGCGTGTAATCCATCTAACGCAGCAAGTCAAAAAAGACTAAGCTCGGCCGAGCGGAGGGAATCTGACCGCCTAAGGAAGAATGTAAGGTACGTCTTTCTTGAAGTCATAGTCAAACACCTCTTTCATCCAAATACGATCCACAGCTTGTACAGAATCGAATCCAATACCTACGTCTCTTACCGTTCGATAATCGTTTACGGCAAACGGCACAACGTCGCGCAGAAAGTCGACTGTCGACAAGTGGTGATCCACCGCACTCGGGACAGTATTTTCTAGGTCGCATCTCTACTTTGCACTTGCATTCCGGGCAAATAAGCGCTGGTCGCATTATCATCAAAGTCAGATAGGACAAATTTCCAAGGACGAAGATTGGGACAATCCAAGGAGACACACCACGGGGGATTGCGACAGATAACAAACCGGCCAGAACCGTTACCGAGCAAAGTATCACAAAAAGGCGAGAATAAACTCGATACCTATTCGCAGTCCGACGAAACGCCTTTCTGGCGTCGGATCGTTGGAAAATCAGCGCCGAACGTGACATTATGGGCGCCCTCGAGGGACAGGCTTCACTTAAAAAATAACATCCTCATCGCTCCCGTCTTGTCTCGTTGACAGGCGGCCGCCACTGCTGCTCACCAAACTCGTTAAACGAAATTGAAGGCGTTACGCTCCCCCGGTTTCCGCCGCTGAAAAAGCCGGCGAGCGCCGACCAGAACGAACTGAAAATATTCTCGATCCCATTCGATATCGTTGCAAGCTGCGGCGCAAAGTTAACGTTCGTACTCGAGCCAACTCCTACCTGCCCGGAGACGTTCTGAGAGGGCGGGAAACGAGCTGGATTTGCATGATCGACGGCGACGCTAACAGACCGAAGAAGTCCGGTCACGGATTCTTCTTCTGCCGCAGGTAGAGAGTGCCGCTATTAAAATCGAAAACCGCCCCGTGCATGCCCAGGTATTCCGCCCCAAGCAAACCGACCGCCGGGCTCTTGCCCTGGCCACCGAGTAACTCCGGATCGAGCGCGGTGATCGTGACGCTCGCATTCTTGATCGTGAAATCCCCCACCTTAAACTCCGGAAACTGGGCGAGTTGGATCGGCCTCGCCTTCGTCCCAAAGCCTTCCGCATATCGGTCAGTGTTATGGCCGCCGAGGTGAGCGTTTCGCGCAAACTGATCATCGATCACGGTCACGAAAGCACCGGTATCGACGACGAGACGGCAGGGTGTCCCGTTGATCATCGACGAGACGTGGAGATGACCTCCGCTGATGGAAAGTTCGACCGGGGTGTAACCTTGTTTCGTTAGGATGGAGCGGATTCCCTCGGAAACTCCCTTGCTTTGCCCGCGGGGATTGACCAGGAGAAGATGATTGGAGATGTCGAGCACCGCGCCGTATTTCATCATCTCCCGGAGACCGAAGAGACCGTCCGTCGCGCCGTAAGCGCGATAGAGACCGCCGCTGGCGGGATCGGGTAGCACGGCCGCCTTCACGTTCGTGAGAGTGCAATTTCCCATCGCGAGCTTCGGGATGACGGTCCGGCCAACTTTATCTTTTCCTTTCCCGAAGGCGCCGTGCACCACGATGTCGGTCTCTTCGCGGGTGAGCCCGAATTTTTTCATGACCGCCTGGAAGACGATGGTGCTGGGCGACCCGGTATCGATCGTTAGGTCGCCGGGTTTTCCGTTGGCGATAACCGGCAGCCGGTAGGTGTTCTCGTATTGGATAAACTGAGCGCCACCGTAACCGTGCTGGACGATGTATTGGTCGAGCGCGGTCAGGGCCACAGCGCCATTCGCGCTCGGCAGGAGGCGGGACACGAGGAAGACAAAGCCAAGAAGGATTGATTTTCGCACGGCAGGAACGTTTAGACGGCGCGCTCACATCCGTCAATCATGCATGAATCGCAGCTTCATTTCCCGGGCCGCCTCCTCTATGGTCGCACGATGAAGCAGCACCATTTCCTGCGCGGGGCGCGGGTCTATCTCTCCGGCCCGATGGATTTTGTCGCCTCGCGCGCGGACGAAAAGAAGCTCGGCTGGCGCAATCGGATCGGTGATTTCCTGCGCGCGCACGGGGCGATTGTCTTCGATCCCTGGTTTAAGCCCGGAGTGCGGGGCGCCCAGCAGTACGGCCTCGAGGATATCAACACAATCGACGTGCGCGAGGAATGGACCTTCGAGCAAGGCCAAACCGGCGACGAAAAGCGTTCGTACTGCGCCGAGAAATTCTGGGAAACCCTCCACATCGATTTGCGGATGGTGGACACGAGCGATTTTACGATCGCATTCGTGCCGACAAACATCTACAGCGTCGGCACCGTGCACGAGATCGTGCTCTCCCGCCTCCAGGTGAAGCCGGTGCTTTTCGTTAGTCCACCGGTCACTTTTCCTGCGCTCGATTTGCTCCGGGCGCATCTCGAGCAGGCGAAGGATACCCACGCGCTGCAACTGCTCGATCGACTGACCTCGGATGTGCCGATCAAGCCGAACCCTCGCGCCATCCCCAGTCTTTGGTACATGCCGCTGGTCGGAAGCGGAAATTTTTTCGATGGCTTCGGTTTCGCGGATTATCGCGACAAATTCGGCTGGTCTGAGATCGCGATGGACGAGCGCGAGAACCTCCAGCCGCCGCAGAATCCGCTCCTTCCGTTTCTCGATCGGCTGACCCACGAACTGCCGCAACGCTGGGACAATCGCCTGAAGAAATACGTGCCTAACGACGATTGGCTCCTCTGGGAGCTCGAGGAGCCGAAACCGAACGCGCTGTAACCGGGGCGTTGGCCGCCTACGGGAAATGCAATCCTACGATGTGGTTGTGATTGGCGGGGGCGCCGCCGGTCTGATGTGCGCCTTCACCGCTGGACGGCGCGGGCGCCGCGTCGCTCTCCTCGAGTGCAACGCCCGGGTCGGGCTCAAGATCGCAATCTCGGGCGGAGGGCGTTGTAATTTCACAAACCTTTTTGCCTCGCCGGAAAATTATCTCTCCGGCAACCCGCGCTTCTGCGCCTCGGCTCTCGCCCGATACCAGCCGCAGGATTTCGTCGCCCTCGTCGAGAAACACGACATCCGGTATCACGAAAAAAAGCTCGGCCAGTTGTTCTGCGACTCCAGTTCGCGCCAGATCATCGAGATGCTGCTCGCCGAGTGCGCCATCGCCGAGGTCGATATCCGGTGCGGCTGCCAGGTCGAGTCGGTCGAGAAACGAGAACGCTTTTCGTTAGGCACAAACCACGGGGAACTGGAATGCGACTCGCTCGTCATCGCGACCGGCGGGCTTTCGCTCCCTCGCCTGGGGGCTTCCGATTTCGGCTACCGGATCGCGGAGCAATTCGGGCTCAAGTTGGCGGAGACTCGACCGGGCCTGGTCCCCCTCACCTTTTCGGAAGTTGAGCGCGAGGTGTTCGCGCCACTAAGCGGAGTGTCTCTGCCGGTCGTGGCCCGCGCGGACGGCGCATCATTTGCGGAGGCGATGCTCATCACGCATCGCGGGGTGAGCGGGCCGGCGATTTTGCAGGTTTCTTCCTATTGGCGGGAGACGGAAAGTCTCACGCTCGATCTCCTGCCGGAACACCCTGGGGCTGACTGGCTGCTCGCACAGCGCGAAACCAAAACGACGGTCGAAGATTTGCTGGCGCGGGAATGGCCGGCGCGTTTCGCCGCGACATGGTGTGCTCGTTACGCCCCGCCCAAACCATTGCAGCAAACACGCACCGCCGAACTCGAGCAGGTCGCCCGGCTCGTTCACCAGTGGCCGCTTCAACCGGAAGGCACGGAAGGATATCCCAAAGCCGAGGTGACCGTGGGCGGTGTGGAGACCGGTGAATTGTCTTCCAAAACGATGGAGGCGCGACGGGTGCCCGGCCTTTACTTCATCGGCGAAGTGGTGGACGTGACCGGCTGGCTGGGCGGGTATAATTTCCAATGGGCCTGGGCGAGCGGACACGCGGCAGGCGAAGTGGCCTAACGACTTTCCCCGGACTCTTTTTCCCCGGCGGCGCGCGCGTGCTTCATCGGCATGATTTTCCGACCGTGCCGCCGGGCATAGACCTGGGTGAACTCCGCGCCAAAAAAACTGATGAGGGCGGAGTAATAGATCCACACCAGAAGGACGGCGAAGGAGCCCGCCGCGCCGAAGGCGCTCCCGATCGCGGCGTGACCAAGATAGACGCTGATCAAATATTTCCCTCCGTTGAAGAGAAGAGATGTGACAACAGCGCCGATCCAGACATCGCGCCAGCCGATCTCCACGTCGGGGAGATATTTGTAGATCATGGCAAAAAGGATCGCGACGACGATGAAAGAAATAACAATGTTTCCCGTCTGCCAGAGCCAGGGGGAGCTCGGCATCCGGTTGGTCATGTAGTCCTGCAACGCGCTCAGCGCCGCGCTCAGGACGAGAGAGACGAGCAGCAAAAATCCGACGCCGAGCGCGATCGAAAAGGAACGCAATCGATCGACAATGTAATCGAGAACCAAACCCCGCCGTACCTGCACCTGAACGTTCCAGATCGCATTCAGGGCCGACTGGAGTTCGGCGAAAACGACCGAGGCGCCGAGGATGAGCGTGACGATACCAATCGTGATCGCCCACGCTCCCTTGCCAATCCCGGCAGATGATTCAAGCACCGTCCGGATGGCGCTGGCGCCCTGGCCGCCGACGAGCCGCTGCAATTCATCGACGACGCGGTTGACCGCGGTCTGACGCGCGAAGAAAAGGCTGGCCCCGCCAACCGCGATAAGCAGGACGGGCGCGACCGAGAAGATGGTGTAAAAAGCCAGGGCAGCGGCGAGGCGAAACGTGTTGTCGTTCCACCACTCGATCCCGGCGTTTTTCAGGAGCGTCCACGCTTCGTGCAGTTTGTTTTCGTCTTCCATCTCTCCTTCTGAATCGCGACCGCAGCCGCAAAAAGTTCTGTCGAAGCAGAATTTTGCCTAACGAAAGACCAAACGACTAGCGGCGCACAGCCGGGATTTGTCAGAGCGCTCCGGCAAGCGGATGATCGAAGGATTGATGAAGACTTGGATCGGAACTTCGGGTTTCCAATACAGCGAATGGAAGGGCAGCTTCTACCCGGAGGATTTGTCCGCGGCGAAGATGCTGCCCTATTTCGCGGAGCGCCTTTCGACGACGGAAATCAATTACACCTTTCACCGCATCCCCTCGCCCAAGACAATCGATAATTGGCTGGCCCAGACGCCGGAGAACTTTCGTTTCGCGCTCAAGGCGCCGCAAAAAATCACGCATTTCGCAAAGCTGCGCGATTGCCAGGACACGATCGCTTATTTTTATCGGGTGGTTTCCGCGCTCGGCGATCGCCTTGGGCCGGTCCTCTTCCAGCTTCCGCCGAATTTTAAAAAGGACACCGAGGTGCTAAGCGCGTTCCTGCGCGAATTGCCCGCCATGCGCGCCGCCTTTGAATTTCGCCACGCCTCCTGGCTCGACGAAGAAATTTTCGCCCTCCTGCGCTCGCATAAGGTGGCACTTTGCCTCGCCGACACGGAAAAGCTGGCCGCACCAACGGAAGCGACGGCGGATTACGGTTATCTTCGCCTGCGACGCGAGGATTACACGGCGGACGACGTCGCACGCTGGACGGACTTCGTTAGGGGAAAAGAAGCCAACTGGCAGGAAGCGTTTGTTTATTTCAAACACGAGGAAGCCGGGATCGGTCCGAAGCTGGCCGCGCAAATGATCGAGCTGCTCGCAGAGTGATGGAAGAAATTGCGGCCAATCTCGAGCGAGTGTTGGGCCAGATCTCAGATGCGGCCCAAAAGAGCGAGCGTGCGGTGGAGGAAATCGAACTCGTGGCCGTCTCGAAGACGCACCCGGCCGAAAAAGTGCAGGCCGCGATCGAGGCCGGACAATCGCTTTTCGGCGAGAGCCGGGTGCAGGAAGCGCGGGCCAAGATTCCGCTGCTGCCGTCGCGTCTCCACTGGCATTTCATCGGTCACCTGCAGAAGAACAAAATCCGGCACGCTCTTCCACTCTTTGAAATGTTTCACGGCATCGACTCGCTCGCCCTCGCCCAGGACATGCAGCGCATCGCAGACGAGGACGGGATGCAGCCGCGGATCCTGCTCGAGGTCAACGTCGCCGGCGAAGCGAGCAAACATGGTTTCACGCCGGAAGCAGTGCGCCGCGATCTGGAAACTGTCTTGTCGTTAGGCCGGTTGACGGTCGAGGGCCTGATGACGATCCCGCCGCTGGCGCCGGAAGCGGAGGCTGCCCGCCGGTATTTCGTGGCCTTGCGCGAATTGCGCGACAAACTGGAGGCCGATTTCGGAGTCAGTTTGCCGCGACTTTCGATGGGAATGAGCGGCGATTACGCGATCGCGATCGAGGAAGGCGCGACTCTTGTGCGAGTGGGAACGGCGATTTTCGGCGAGCGCACGCGCCGCAGGCAGGAGTAGGCGCGAGGCACCGGATGCAGAAGCTTTTCCTCGCCTCGCGCAATGCGCACAAGACTGGTGAACTGGCCCAACTTCTCGGTCCGGAATTTCCGCTCGAGGATTTGCGGGGTCATCCGGAGATTGCGGTCGTGATTGAGGACGGCGCGACCTTTGCGGAGAATGCACGAATCAAGGCGATCGCCGTTTCACGGCAACTGCCGGGCCTGGTGCTGGCCGACGATTCCGGGCTGGAGGTGGATTCGTTAGGCGGAGCGCCGGGAGTTTTTTCCGCCCGTTTCGCCGGCCTCGAGGCGAGCGATGAGGCGAACCGGCGGAAGTTGCTGGTGGAGCTGGCGAAGCGGGGACCGAATGCGGTCCGAACGGCGCGCTTTCACTGCGCGCTCGCTCTGGCGCGGGATGGAAGAGTGCTGGCGATTCGCGAAGGTTCGGCTGCCGGCGAAATCGTGAGGCAGGCGCGCGGCTCGGCCGGCTTTGGTTACGATCCGTTATTCCAGCCTAACGAGTTCTCGGAGACATTCGCTGAACTCGCCGCTGCAACGAAGAACTCCATAAGTCACCGTGGCCGCGCGGTCACGAAAATGAAAGAGTTTCTCCGCAGCGCGTATCTCCTGAAGTAAAAGGAGTCGGCTACGGTGTCGGCGGAGGAGGTGGTGGTGGCGCCGAAGCGGGCGCGCCTGGCGCTCCCGGGACCCCCGGTGCGCCTGCGGCACCGTGCTTTATTTTGATTTCGTAGGCGATTTTCTCGATTCCGGCCGAGCGCACGCGATCGAGCAACTTCATCACCTCGCCGTGGAGCGCTTCTCTATCCGCGCTGATGAAGAGCTTTAGATTGGGATTCCCCTTGGCAATCGCAAGGAGACGCGGCATCACGTCGCCGTCAGGCACCACTTCCTTATCGAAGTGGACGAGGCCATCGGGATCCACAAACAAACTGAGACGGTCCTTCGGATCGGGCGTCGGCAGGGGCTGGGTGGGCGCGACGATCGCTGGCAGATTCACCCGAATGCCCTTCATGTGGACCTGGCTCAGGCTCACCATCATAAAACTGGCCAGGAGGAAGAACATGATATCGATCAGCGGAATGATTTCGATACGGGCCCTTTTTTTTGGAACTGGCGAATTGAACGTCATAGCGGCAGAGTTCGTTTAGAGTTGGGCGCCTTGCATGGTATAGGTAATCGGCACAACGACCTTCTTATAAAAGCCTGGCTTACAGCGCCAGCGCCTGAACGTGTTGATCGAAACCTGATCGAGAATGGGGCTCCCTGTGCTCTTGGCGACTGAGACGTCCGTGGCACTGCCACTGTCATCAAAGGTGATGACGAATCTGCCGCTGCCGGTCTGCTTGGCCCGCCGCGCCTCATAAGGGTAAGTAGGGTGCGGCGCACTGACCCAATTATTCCTAGCCGATGAATAGTTAGCCACCCCGCTGTAGCCCGTGCCTTTATTCTCGGCGACTTTCGGTCTCGGCTTTGGGGGTGGCTGATTCGGCGGCCGCGGAGGAGGAGTTGGCTCTTGCACGGTAAACTCCGTCGGCTCGTCTGGCGGTGGAGGGGGTGGAGGCGGTTCTTCTTCGGGTGGCGGCGTCGACTCCGGAGGTAATTCAGTGATAACGGCGTCGATCGGTGCCGACGGCATGACAATCTCCTCGGGAGGTGGCTCCGACCGATGAATGCTGGCGATGGCCACCGCAGTAAGTTCGATCGCGAGGGCAACCGCCAGGGAACCGATGAAATGCCATCGGGGTCGAGGCTTGTAGAATATTGCTTTGGCCATAACTCTCGAATTATGGGGCCGTTTGAGTGGGGATGGACGGGCTCTTCACTTCAAAAGCGATCTTGTAAAAACCTGCGGCGCGCACCTGCTCGATTAATCGCAAGATGTCGCCGTGGTAGGCATCCCGATCGCCACGGATGAAAATCTTGGCATTGGGAGAGATGCGATGCACGTTCAGCAACTTTTCATAAACGTCGTTCGGCTCCACTTTTACTTTGTCATAATAAAGATCGCCGGCCTTATCCACTGAAAGAGCCACGTATTCACGCCTCGACTGGGTCTGACCCATGATGCCGGTAGGAAGATTCACCTTAATGCCCTTCACGTGCACCTGACTCAGGCTCACCATCATGAAGCTCGCCAGCAAAAAGAACATGATGTCAATCAACGGAATGATCTCAATCCGTGCTTTATGGTGCGGAATTGGCGAACTTACACGCATTTCAGGAGTCCTTATTCTTTAGAGAGACGACCCATGGGCGGAGCTCTGAGCTGCCCCGGCAACGGTAACCCCGGTCGCACTTTGAGCTCCCAACATAACCTCAAGATTCGTCGCTGCCGTTTGTAGTTCGAACTCTAAGTTAGACACTCGAGACGAGAAATAGTTAAAGGGAACCAGCGCGAAAATCGCGATGCCAAGACCGCACGCCGTCGCGATGAGCGCTTCCGCAATACCGCCGGTGACCGCTTGCACGGCGAGTTCTTCGCTCCCGAGCAAGCTAAATGACTTCATCAATCCCGTGATCGTGCCCAACAGCCCAAGTAACGGCGCGAGAGTGACCAGCGTGTCCATCACTACGAGGTAATGGCCCGCACGTTTGATCTCGATTCCGGCCGCAACTTGCAGCGCCCCTTGGAGGGAAGAGTGCTGATGATTCAAGCCGTTCCAAAGCATTCGTAAAACCGGGTCGCGCGTGCCGCGGGCCAGTTTGGAGGCTTCGTTCACATCGCCGCTCTCGAGCGCGGTAAAGACCTTTTCGACCCGCTTCGGATCGCGGCGAAACCAACGGAACCCCCACCAGATGCAACGATCGATGACCACAAACAAGGAGACGATAGAGACGATCAGGATCGGCCACATGATCGGCCCACCTGCCCGAAAGTTTCGAATGAAGAAATTTGAGCTCTGCACGGGCTCCGCTGGAGCGGGGCTGGCTTCGGGTGCGACAGTGGCTGTGACGGCGGGTGAGGCAACGGCGGCGGGTGACGTAGCGACCGCTGGGGTGACCGGGCTACTATTGAGCGCGGGCGACATGGCTGGCGCAACCGGGCTGGTACCGGGCTCGGGCGACATGGCTGGCGCGCCGGTCGTATCAGGGGCACCGGCTGTTGCGCCGGGCGCCGTGGTATCGGTGGCCGGAGACATCGCCGGCTGGGCGTTGGTATCCACAGGAGTCCCGGCCGGAGACATCGCAGGAGGAGCGGCTGGCGATTGAGCGAAGCTGGTGAGCGCGAAGGTGACGGAGCACAGACTGACAATTAGCGTTTTTTTCATATTAGCAGGTTGATGGTGGAAAGAAGTTTCCGGCGATGTTGCTGTAGTTCTTATCACTAAGCAGATGAGGGCGCGTCCAGCAAAAACTTTTCTTAGGGTTTGTGCGGCAGCGATTCATTTGGAGTCACTTATCATTTCGGATTGACGTTTACCGTGGGATGTAGAGGAAGCCTACTAAATTCCCGGAGGCAAGATTTTTTTACTAATCGTTCGCATTTTTTACGGTAATTCTGAGCGGCGGCCAATCGCTCAACGTCGCCAGCAGTTCATCGCCGGCGCCAATCGCGCCCACGCCCGAGGGCGTTCCGGTTAAAATAAGATCGCCCGGCAACAACGTCAGCTCCTGGCTGGCGAAAGAAACAATCTCCGCGACGGAATAAATCATCTGGCTGGTGCGCGCCTTTTGCCGCGCCTCACCGTTTTGCTTGAGTGAAATTTCCAGGTCGCTCGTGTCCACTCCCGTATAAACAAAAGGCCCGACTGGAGTGTAGGTGTCGAAACTTTTGCAGCGCGAAAATTGCTTTTCTGATTTTTGCAGGTCGCGATCGCTGATGTCCTCCGCGATCGTGTAACCGAAAACGTAGTCGAGCGCGCGTTCGACCGAAACATTCTTCGCCGGCTGCCCGATGACGACCGCGAGTTCCGTCTCGAAATCGGTTTTGTGCTCCGGATAGGCGATTCGAATTGTGCCCTCGTGCGGAAGAAGCGAGCTCGGCGCCTTGAACCAAACAAGCGGCGAACCAATTTCCGTCCGCTGCATTTCCTTGATGTGGTCGCGGTAATTCAGCCCGACTGCGAGCACCTTGCTCGGCGCCACCGGGAGATCGATCGTCAGTTCGCCTAACGATCGCTTTTCTCCGCTAAAATCGAGACCGAGCCAGAAGGGCCGGGTCAGGAGATGCACTTCTTCGCCGCGCACTTCGCCGTAGATCCGAGCACCGTTGGAAAGAAAGCCACCGAAACTCCGCATGAGGCACGGAGTCTTGGCGCGGGGCGCAGACTCGTCAAGGGCGCCGGATGGAAAATCTGGCCTAACGACTACTTTCGGAGTGCAATCGCGACGAAATCGCGGACGTTTTTATACTCGGAAATCGAAACTGTCTTCTCCTTCGCGCGACACCAAAAAGCGCTCGATGATCCGCCATCGAGATTCAGCGCCCGGGCGACCTTGAGCGGCGCGAGTGAGGTGAGAACTTCGGCGAGGCGGGCCAGCGTTACCGGCTCACAATATCCAATCGCAGCGCGTCCATCCGTCGTGGTGAAAACAAAAGTCCGCCTCGCTGCGCGGGTGTCGTCGAGACCGCCGACGGATTTTCCGCGGTCGACCAGGAACGGCCCACTTTGGACGGCTTCGCGCCACGCGCGCTTGCGGGGGAATTCGCTGGCGCGAAAAATTTCGATGCTTCCCGCGCCTGCTGCCAAAACGCCGCTGAGCAAGCGCGCTTTTCGGAACGGCGCGATTGTTTTTCCACCGCTGATCAAAAGGCCGACCGGCGCGCCGTCCGGGTCGAAATAGCCGCCATTCACTCCGGCGACGAAGTTTTCGCCCGTCATGATCTCGGCCAGGCTACGGCTCGAATTAGCTTGGTCGATCACGCGCAGGGTCGCGCCTTTGCTCGAGAACAGGGCAAGTTGCACCTCCGCTTCAGTGCCGGAATCAGTCTTACCTAACGAATAGTGACGATACTCAATCGCGCCATCCACTCCGGCCAAACGCTCGAGCGAATTGACCATCCAGCCGGCGCGCGCGGCCGGCGGCTGAAACGCCAGGAGAGCGAGCGCAACGACCGCTGAACGCAGCCGCCAGCGCGATCTCACCATGAATAATGCACGGTGTAGCTCAGCTTCTTCTCTTCATCCGGTTTGAGCGGAACGCGAAACTCGATCGTTTGCGCGTTCGTCCTGGTGAACGGGTCGGACTTGGCCGTGATCTCCCAGTTCGTCCAGCGGAAGAGATGTTCCACCACGCGGATTTCGGCGGCCTCGGTCTTATGATTGCGCAACGTAATCTCGTAGGTTTCGTCAATCGTGTGGTCGGTGCGATGGAAATTCGTCCGGGTCCGCTCGCCCACGAGATCGAAGGCATTCCCGGTGTAGATGCGCAACGTCTCATCTTTCGGCGTGTGATCGATCGTATTTTCGCCCGTAAACTCCATTTGCTGGTCGGAATCCTGTTTGTAAAAACGGACGCGCCCTTTCGGTAACGGCATGCCGAGCTGATTG